>JBFOLQ010000140.1:0-11287 GCA_040830145.1 Flavobacteriaceae bacterium
GTGCAGCTGTTCACACATGAGGAAATAGAAAGCAACAAATTCCGTGAGATCAATGAAAAGCACAAGAAAGCATGGCTCAAGACGGTTTGGTACAACTCAATTTTCTTCCCCGTGGCAGAGATTACAGCTTCCGTGGCCACTGGGTTGATTGTTTATTTTGGGGCTTTGCAGAATGTGACAGATCTTGGGGAGAACGCACCTGGGGTGATATTGGCGTTTTTTCTCCTCATAGCATTACTTTTTAGACCCCTGCGCCAAATTGCCGATAAGTTCAACACCCTACAAATGGGAATGGTGGCGGCCAATCGGGTGTTTGGGATACTTGATACGGAGAGCCATATCCCGGATACAGGCACTTATGCGGCTCCACAAGTAAAAGGAAACATACGTTTCTCCGATGTGCATTTTGGCTATGTGGAGGGAGAAGAGGTGCTCCACGGTATTTCCTTTGAGGCCAAGGCCGGGGAGACCATTGCCATCGTGGGGGCCACGGGAGCGGGAAAATCGACCATTATCAATCTACTGAACCGATTTTATGAGATTACCTCCGGGGCCATTTTGGTAGATGGTATTGATATAAAGGAATACAAGTTGTCTTCCCTGCGGTCCCACATTGCTGTAGTGTTACAGGATGTCTTTTTGTTTGCCGATACCATTGCCAACAATATATCATTAAAGGACCCCAACATTGGTATGGAGACCATTCGTATGGCTGCCAAGGAAATAGGGGTGGATGAATTCATTGGTAGCCTTCCTGGAGGGTATCAGTATAATGTGAAGGAACGGGGCACCATGCTGTCCAGTGGGCAGCGGCAATTACTTGCCTTTCTAAGGGCATATGTGAGCAATCCTAGTATCTTGGTACTCGATGAGGCCACTTCTTCAGTGGATACCTATTCAGAGCGATTGATACAACGAGCTACTGAAAAGATAACCCAAGGTAGGACCTCGATTATTATTGCCCATAGACTGGCTACCATCAAAAAAGCCGATAAAATATTGGTGATGGATGCCGGACATATCGTGGAAACAGGTACCCACAAGGAACTGCTGAAAAAAGGAGGGTATTATCGCAATCTATATGAGGCTCAGTTTATGGCCGAAGAAGTGGCCTAGGGGAAGTGTTAGGTCAGTTTTGGGGGGCAAAATCTGCAATCCCAATGGTTCCGGTCAAGAGTAACACGACAAACTGAAGAATTGAAATCCCTATGTAACCGAAGAAAAATATTAAAAGATATAACGGCCCCCTCCAAATTATTTCCTTCAAGGAATATTTAGAATTTCTATAGCTGATGTATGTGCAGAACAAAATCATCAAGAGCACATATTGAAGGGCAAAATCCAAATAGAATTGAGGTGCCACTATCAATGTTATGATGGAATATGGAAAGGAAAGGATGGTAAAGGTTCCGAGCGAATACATACCAATGACCATGTGTTCCGGGAGATTGTAATTTTTTTTGTTGAAAAACAAAAAACCGGCAACTGCCAAAATGGGAATATAACTAAGAGTCAAAAAAGAACTGTACTCCATGGTCTGGGAAGACATCTCCTTTAACTGATTGGCATTTTGCCCGTAGGAAAGAGAGGAAAAATCCAATTCTTCCCAAGCAATTTTCTTTAGTACAAAAAGTAAAAAACCCGATAGTGTTAGGGTTATGGCCAAAAGGCTGATAGGGTTCAAATATTTTTTTCGTTGGCCCAAAATATAACTGCTACAGACAGTTTCTGGTTGTAAGACCATATCCCTGATTGTTTTCAAAAAGGAATTGTCCCAATTAAAATAGCGTTCCGTTACATCATGCCACAAATTATTGAAAGTGATACGGTTTCGTATGATTTTGGCCCCACAATTGGGGCAAAAACTATAATCTGTCCGTAAGCTTTTAAGGCAGTTTTTACATTCCATTTTCCTATGCTTAGGCCAAATCGGCTTTCAGGATATTTCCCAATTCCTCTATGTTTTTGTACAGGATGAACTCCCCATTTTTAATATAGGAAATAAGTCCGGATTCCTCGCTTACCACTAAGGCCACCGCATCGGTCTTTTCAGTAATACCGACTGCTGCACGGTGGCGTAAGCCAAATTTTAAGGGAATGTTGCGTTCATTGCTCACTGGTAGTATGACACGAGTGGCAATGATCTTGTTGTCACGAACCACGGCCGCTCCGTCATGCAGTGGGCTATTCTTATAAAATATGCTCTCTATTATGGGTTCATTGATTTCAATGCCCATGGAATCCCCTGTTTTGCATATAAAGTCCAGCAAATTGTTGCGTTCGATCACTAAAATGGCACCTGTACGTGAGGTCGACATTTTCTCACAGGCTCCCAAGAGGGCATCAACATCCGTCCCAATGGATAGGGTTTCCTGTTTTAGAAACCTGAAATACTTGGCCCAGCTACGTCCCTTCGCAAAATTGGTGGATCCCACCATGAGCAAAAACTTTCGTATTTCTTGTTGAAATACAATGATGAGGGCAATTAAGCCTACTTGCATAAATCCACCCACCATACTACTGATCATCTTCATGCCCAGGAGTTCGGTCAACTTCCAAAAGCCCCAAATGATAACAATTCCTATAAAGATATTGATGGCCGAAGAACCACGGACCAATTTGTAGATATAGTAGAGGAGGGTGGCGACCAGGAGAATGTCCAACAAATCAGTCACTTTAAACTCGATAAAATTGAGAAAATCCAACCCGTCCTGTTTTTGTAAAATTAGAAAAATTAACGTTTCACTGGCTTTAGAACGCTAATGAGTGAGCATTTGGTACAATTTGATACATTCCATGGCCTCCTTTACATCGTGGACCCTCAAAATGTTGGCCCCATTTTGCAAGGCCATCATATGCAAGGCGGTAGTTCCGTTCAAAGCGTGTTGGGGGGTAGTTCCCAATGTTTTGTAGATCATCGATTTTCGACTTATACCCACTAAAATAGGGAGATTGAGGGTTTTAAGGAGATATAGGTTCCTGAGGAGCTCAAAATTTTGAGCCATGGTTTTGGCAAAACCAAAGCCAGGGTCAATAATTAAGTCATTGATTTTTAAATTTCTGGATGCGGACACCCTTTCAGAAAAGTAATGGCGTATATCTACGATGAGGTCTTTGTAATCGGTATGTTGCTGCATGGTCTGGGGATTGCCTCTCATGTGCATCATGATATAGGGCAATTGATGGTGGGCGATGGTGGGCAACATATCGGTATCGGCGTGCCCAGCTGATATATCGTTGATAAGGGCGGATCCAAGATCTATACAGGCTCTTGCCACCTTGGCCCGGAAAGTGTCAACGGATAGCAAGATTTCAGGGAAATGTTGGGTCAAAAGGGTAATGATGGGTGTCAAGCGCCCCAGCTCCTCTTCCTCTGGGACCACATCGGCCCCAGGTCGGGAACTATATGCTCCTACATCAATAAAGGTAGCACCCTCTGACAGCATCCTTTCCACTTGTGACACTATGGTGTCCCCATTTTTGTACTTCCCCCCATCGTAAAAGGAATCGGGCGTTATATTGAGGATTCCCATGACCTTGGGAGTAGTTAGGTCAATCAATTTTTGTTTGCAATTGAGAGTCATTCCGGAGTGTGGTATGGTTTATAGATTGGATTGAATTTTTTCAAATAGGTTCAATGATTACCGTTTGTGTCCAAACCCTGCCTCATTTTGGTCCGGCGGAATTAACTTGTCCGATAGTGAGGTTTGCTTTTCCTTCAAAAGTTCATGTTGAACTCGTCTTGAGTTATCAGATTCAAGCGAAAATTCAAAATTTTGTGCCCAGATGAAGGCTTTTTTAAGTTGCATAGCAGGGCTACGGAATGAAAAAAAGACGAAAAATGGGTACAAAAAATAAATTTGTAGCGAATTTTAAGAACTCAAGACGAGTTCGTTATTTTGATTATTGCCTAACGACAAGGTGAAACCTTGTTTGACAGTTTCGATTTTTTGGGCGAAATTTACGCAAATTTAATGCATAGATGCAGCAGACCTCGCAGCAATACGATGCCGTAATCAAGACATGTAGGGAACTTTTTGTAAATAAGATGGCAGATTATGGCAGTGCTTGGCGTATCCTTAGGCTACCCTCATTGACTGATCAGATTTTTATCAAGGCCCAACGTATTCGAAGTCTACAGGAGAATGCCATTAGAAAGGTGGATGAGGGTGAGCGTTCTGAATTTATTGGGATTGTAAATTATTCCCTAATGGCCTTGATTCAATTGGAAAAGGGAATTGTGGACCATCCGGACCTATCTGTGGCTGAGGCAGTGGAGCTGTATGATAGGCATACGGCCCAAACCAAGGAACTCATGGAAGACAAAAACCATGATTATGGTGAGGCATGGCGCGATATGCGGGTAAGCTCCCTTACGGATTTGATTTTACAAAAACTATTACGGGTAAAGACCATAGAGAACAATGATGGGAAAGTGTTGGTCAGTGAGGGCATTGCGGCCAATTACCAAGATATGGTCAACTATGCGGTATTTGCTCTGATTCATATAGGGGAGTCCTAAAATTTGTGGGCTTTCTGGGAACGTAATTTACAATCATAAGTTCTTTGTCCAAGATTAAAATCAGAAACTTGTAACATGAAACATCTCGTTGGCATATCGAGGATTATAGTAGGGATACTTTTCATTATTAGCGGGCTCATTAAGCTGAATGATCCCATGGGATTTTCATTTAAGCTTCAGGAATACTTCAGTGAAAGTGTGCTCAATCTCCCTTTTTTGGAACCCTATGCATTGGCCATATCTATTTTCGTGGTCATTTTTGAAGTGTTATTGGGCGTGACATTACTGCTGGGGTTTCGTGTGAAATTTACGGTCTGGAGCTTGCTGTTGATGATTGTGTTCTTTACTTTTTTGACATTTTATTCGGCATATTTCAATAAAGTGACGGATTGTGGTTGTTTTGGTGATGCTGTAAAGCTTACGCCATGGGAATCCTTCACCAAGGATGTGGTACTCTTGATCCTTATTCTTATTCTGTTTAAGGGACAGCAATATATACGACCCATTTTTGGACATAATGCCCGTAGGTTGCTTACAGCCCTGACCTTGGTATTTTGTGCAATCTTTGCCTTTTATGTGCTCAACCATTTACCGGCCAAGGATTTTAGGCCGTATAAGATAGGGGCCAATATTGAAGAGGGAATGCGCATTCCAGAGGATGCCCCCAAACCGGTTCATGAATATGCTTGGAAGTTCAATACGCCTGATGGAGAGAAGATTGTGGTTACCCATGGGGATTACCCCACCGTCGATGGTGAATTTATAGGCGTGGAGACCAAGGAAATCCAACCGGGCTATGAACCGCCCATACATGATTTTACCATTGAACAAGATGGGGAAGATTTTGCCCCTACCTTATTGCAGGAACCTAAATTGGTCATGGTAGTGGCCTATGACCTTAGAAAAAGTGACACGGAAGCTTTTGAAGATATTGGAAAGATGGCCAAAACGGCTTTGGAAAAGGGATATAAGGTAATAGGGATGTCGGCTTCAGATGATACCTATGCCAAGGAAATCGTTCAGAAGTACCAACTCGGTCTTGATTTTTATTTCACTGATGAAACGGCGTTAAAAACTATTGTACGTTCCAATCCTGGGGTGTTGGTGCTCCAAAAGGGAACCATAAAACAGAAAGTACATCATAATGATTTGGACGATTTGATTCTATGAACAAGGTCCGGGGTATGAACACACTTTTAAGTGAACAAGGAAACCTTCAAACCCTAAACAACAAACAAAACAACCCTAAACAATAAACAGAAAAATGAGAGCCAATATAGTTGCTGGTAATTGGAAAATGAATAAGACCCTTACTGAAACCGAAACCCTACTTTCAGAGTTAATGGACAAGCTGTCCCATACGAATATGGAAGTAATGGTCGCCCCTACCTATGTAAACCTCGCGTCGGCGGTTGAAAAATTAAGGGACTCCAACATACAGGCCATTGCCCAGAATATGCACTTTGCCCCCAATGGAGCCTATACTGGGGAAATTTCAGCAGATATGTTACAGGATATTGGGATAAACACGGTGATTTTAGGACATTCTGAACGTCGTGCCTATTTTGCGGAGACCGACGGGCTTTTGGAGCAAAAGGTACAGATGGCCCTGGAAAAGGGCATGCGGGTGATTTTTTGTTTTGGGGAGGAACTGGAGGATAGAAAATCCGGAAATCATTTCAATGTGGTGAAGGACCAACTATCGAATGCCTTATTTACCATTGATGAGGGGCACTGGAAAAATATCGTACTTGCCTATGAGCCTGTCTGGGCCATTGGGACAGGAGAAACAGCTACTCCCGATCAAGCCCAGGAAATGCATGCCTTTATTAGGGAAACCATTAAGGGGAGATACAATGAAACAATTGCCAATGGGGTTTCCATTCTGTATGGGGGCAGTGTCAAACCCAATAATGCAAATGATATTTTCTCAAAACCCGATGTGGACGGAGGACTTATCGGGGGCGCATCACTTAAGGCTGATGACTTTATGGCCATTATCAACGCCATATAAATAAAAAGGTTCTTTCCCAGTATGTGAAGGTTAATGGGACCTGAACATTCATTCCTTTGCAATATTTCATGGTCCGTTGGAAAATACCAATGGTAAAAGGTATTGTAATAACGCACAAGGGTATTTGTACAAATTCATGACCTTAGATCAGACATATCTTGAATTTACGTTTACGACCAAACCACTGCAGCCCACGACAGACATCTTAATGGCCCATTTGGGTGAAATGGGCTTTGAAAGTTTTGTGGAGACCAGGGAAGGACTGTTGGCCTATATCAAAAAAGGGGATTTTGATATGGATGTATTTCATGGGCTACCATTGCTTTCCCATTCAGAATTTGAGATTTCCTTCAATCTCAAAGAGATTGAACAACAAAATTGGAATGCTGCCTGGGAAGAAAACTTCAATCCCATTGTCATTGATGAAAAATGTGCAGTAAGGGCCCCGTTCCATGAACCATTTAATGTGCCCCATGAAATTGTGATAGAGCCCAAGATGAGTTTTGGTACAGGTCATCACCAGACCACCCATATGATGTTACAGTACATTCTTGAGCATGATTTTGAGGGAAAATCAGTTTTGGATATGGGCTGTGGAACGGGAGTGTTGGCTATTTTGGCAGACATGAAAGGGGCCCGTAGTATTGATGCCATTGATATTGATACATGGTCCTATGAAAATGCCGTTGAGAACGTAGCGCGTAACCATCGCTGCAGAATCAGGATCTATCAAGGGGATGCCTCTTTGTTGGTAGGGAAAAAATACGATGTAATTCTGGCCAACATAAACCGTAATATTCTACTCCAGGATATACCGGTCTATGCAAAGAGCCTTATGGAGGATGGACTTTTATTCGTCAGTGGGTTCTATTGGAAGGATATTCCCCTCATTACGGAGAAGTGTAATTCCGTTGGGCTACGATTTGAAAAAAACATCCAAAAAGACGATTGGGTTTCGGTAAAATATGTAAATTGGAGGCAAGACGAATGTTAAATGTTAAAATGAATGTCATGGGCACCAAGGAAAAAATATCCGAAGAGCTGCTCTTGGAGGAAGAGGTTGTCAAACGACATGAGATTGTATTGTTCAATGACGATGTGAATACATTTGACCATGTTATCGATACGCTGATTGATGTCTGCGACCATACACCGGAGCAGGCAGAGCAGTGTTCTCTCATTGTCCATTATAAAGGCAAGTGCACGGTGAAGACAGGGGAATATGATGACTTAAAACCCCGTTGTAGCCGCTTGTTACAGGCAGGTCTTAGTGCTGAGATCGTATAGTGGGCTATTCTTCAAACCGTGTGTCATCCCACAGTAAGAAACGACGGGTAGGTAGGTGATGGCGATGCGCGTATTTTCCAGTTCGAAAATATAGTATACTTGGTACGACTGCCACTAGTGTCCCACAGATTGTGGGGGTATCGAACTTTTCAAAAATCGAACAATTGCCTTTTCGGGAAATCAACCTTTTCTTCAAGAACGTGGACTGTACTAGTGGTTAAGTTGTTGAACTACGGATGATCATATGGTCCTATACCTTTATTCTTGAAGTAATCTGCATTGAGCCAAGTAGGGATGAACGGTGTGGTCTTTAACGTTCCGATACTTGTTAACCTCGGTATACTGGCATCTGAAACTTTGTAAAAAAGTAGATTTGTGAAAGGATGAAAAATTTAAAACCAACAAAGCCTAGGTTCTTGACGTTAAAAGCGTAGTGGTCCTTGGTCAAAATTCCAGCTACGTGTGGACCTCAATATATGTTTACATAAATGTTCCCGTTGTGGTCAAGTTCTGGCGTATTTCTTATCTTAGGAAATTTGGTTTCCATAAGTAATGGGGTTTGTGAGATTTTTGAACATTCTTTTCATATGGTTTTTAGGTACGTGCCTGAACGCACAGGAGCTCCCTCCCGTTGAGAACCATACGCCGTTTGAATATGGGGCAGGCAATCAGAACTGGGGTATAAGCCAAACACAAAACAAGCATATATATTTAGCCAACAACCGTGGACTCTTGGAGTTTGATGGGGTGCAATGGAAGCTACACCTATCTCCCAATGGTTCCGAAATAAGGTCGGTCAAGGCCGTGGGCAGTAAAGTCTATACGGGTTGTTATATGGAGTTCGGTTATTGGGAAAGAAATCCACATGGTGACCTGACCTATCGCTCCCTATCCCAACAAATAAAAGCTCCCCTTGTAGAGGATGAGCAATTCTGGAACATCATGGCTGTGGATGATTGGGTGTTATTTCAATCCCTCAACCGAATATACATCTATGATACGAAGGACGGATTTCTGGAAATGGTGGAAGCCGAATCAAAACGGGCCCAAATGTTTGATTTGGAAAGTGGCATCTATTTTCAGAAAGAAGGACAAGGTGTCTTTAAGATTGAGGAAGGGAAACCTGTTCTGGTAACTGATGATGTTGTGGTCAGGGAAAATGTCGTAGTGGGCCTATTTGAGGTGGGTAAAAGGCTTGTATTTCTGACAGAAGGGGCAAAATTTTATTTTTTGGAGCGCGATAAACTGCAGCGATGGCAGATAGGGGCAGATAAGGAGCTCACGGATGTTAATGTATATAGTAGCCTGCAACTCCGTGATGGCAGTATTGCGATTGGGAGTATTTCCAACGGGGTATACCTATTGGACACTGCGGGCAACATTGCATTGGCAATGAACCAAGAACAAGGACTGAACAACAATACGGTCCTATCCCTTTTTGAAGATATTGACCATAACCTGTGGTTGGGCTTGAACATTGGATTGAGCATTATCAACCTAAGGTCCCCCTTTAACGAGTACAATGATAATTTTGGAGAGCTGGGGGTGGTCTCCACCTCAATCGTACACGAAGGTTTTTTGTACTTGGGGACCAACCAAGGATTGTTCCATAAACCAATCAATGGGTCAGGTGACTTCACATTCATCGAGAATACCACAGGACAGGTGTGGTGCCTCCGCAAGATTGATGATATCCTGTTTTGTGGCCACAATAATGGAACCTTTGTGGTTGAGGCAGACAAGGCTACCTTGGTATCCAGTTTTCCGGGAACTTGGGAAATAAAACCGATTGCAGCGAATCGGGATTTATTGTTGCAGGGAAATTTTAAGGGCCTGAGCGTTCTCCAAAGAAAGAATGGACGTTGGTCGTTTAGGAACAAGGTCAAGGGGTTTAACATTTCCAGTAGATTTTTTGAATTTATAGGGGAGCACAGTATCATGGTAAACCATGAGCTTAAAGGGGTTTTTATATTGGATTTGGATGATGGCTTTACGGAGGTCATTGGAGAAACCAACCAGCATTCAATGGGCTATGGGGCCAGTTTGGTGAATTATAATGGGGATGTCATTTATACGAATAGTAGTGGCGTATTTACGTTTGATGTGGACAAGCGGGAGTTTACCTTGGATACCTTATTGCACAGAAAGCTCTTTTTGGAAGGTGAAAGACCTGTGGGTATTTTGGTGCCAGATACCGATGGGAAGGGAATATGGGGCTTTGGTGAAAAAAGCATCATGCATGTCGCTCCTGGTAAGTTTGGGAATGAACCGCATATAGAAAGGATTCCCACACCTTCTTTTTTTAGACGTAGTTTAGGGGTTTTGGGATTCGAGTCCATTACCCCCTTGGATGATGGGCACTATCTAGTAGGGATTTCAAACGGATTTGTGACCCTGGACCTGGAAAAAATCAAACCTCGAAAGCATCAATTGAAAATTACGTCCATCACAAAGGAGTTTCACGATGCCACCCCCCAAAAAGTCTCCCTGGAAACCGATGCAGAGTATGCATATGCAGAGAACAACCTGCACTTCTCTTATAGTGTGCCTGAGTATGACAAATATGAGGAAGTATTGTACCAATATAGATTGCAGGGAATCTATGATGAATGGAGCAAGTGGTCAAGCGATTCCGGCGTGTCCTTCAAAAACTTACCTTTTGGTGAGTATGCCTTTCAGGTAAGGGCCATGGTGGGCAATACTATGACTGAGAATACTGCGTCGTATTCATTTGCCATAAACAGACCTTGGTATTGGTCGGTAACCGCCATTATTGGTTATTGTCTTGCCTTGGGTTTTATAATATATGTTACACATAGACAATATAGGGGGTATTACAGGCGACAACAGGAACACCTGCTACGGGAAAACCGAAAAAAATTAAAACGCAAGAAACTCAAGGCCGAGAAGAAAATAGTACAAATCAGAAATGAAAAACTAAAGCAGGAAATCGATAGTAAGAACCGGGAATTGGCAGTGTCCACCATGAGTCTCATTAAAAGGAATGAATTTTTGAACCGAATCAAAAAGGAACTGGTCGGAGCCAAGGATACCAAGGATATCAATTCAGTGATTCGTATCATAGACAGAAATATCAATAGTGAGGATGACTGGCGTTATTTTGAGGAGGCTTTTAATAATGTTGATAAGGATTTCCTGAAAAAGGTAAAACGATTACATCCAGATTTAACGTCCCATGATTTGCGGTTGTGTGCCTATTTACGTTTAAACTTGACCTCAAAGGAAATTGCCCCTTTAATGAATATCTCCGTACGAAGTGTAGAGGTTAAAAGGTATAGACTTCGAAAAAAAATGGATTTAGCGCACGAAACGAGTCTTACGGACCATATACTTTCTATATAACCGCTACAACATTGGTTTGTTTTACCACAACATCACCTATACATTTTATTATTTTCTGATATGGGCGTATGATATCTTTATATGATTTCACTTGTCAAATA
>JBFOLQ010000141.1:0-4379 GCA_040830145.1 Flavobacteriaceae bacterium
CACCCAAAGGCTCCAACAAACAATTAAGGGCTTTTAAATTAAAAAAAAAATAAACCCCCCCCACCCGCCAGAAAATCAATTCTTCCCAACGGTTAAATCAATTAAAGGGGCCAAAACAAACATTTACGGGCGAAAACGACAAACCCCTTTTCCCCCACCCCATTCTGCAGAAAAACGTTTATAAAAAAAGTACTCTCCCCCGCCATATTTGCTCCGGTAACGATTAAAAATTCCTCGTCATTGATCTCAAAATCATTATGTACATTTTGTTCTGATGGGATAATGGGATGGCCTGCATCCGTTGCTGCCAGGACCGTATGCCCATTTTGAATAATAGGGTAGGCATAAAGTGGGTGGTTGAACGCAAAATTTCCCAAACTGTTCCATGCATCGAAAAAGGCAACGGTCTTGAACCATACATCCACAGAACTCCCATGTTCGTTTATCCATTGCTCAAGTGCATGGGCCGTTTGCAGTGCACCCAAAAAACAACCGTTGGCAAAAAGGGCGTAAAAGACATTATTATTGTAATCCATGCGATCAAGAAGTCGTGAAAACCTTTTGATTGCCGCAGTGGCTGAACGCCCCCCAACCCTAAGCTGTTGCCGCTGTAACCGCAACTGGGCCGAAGCAAAATCCGTTGTCTCAATAATTTGGAGCAACTTGGCATATTGGCCAAAAGTAGACTGTACCTTACCCGATGTACTCGTGAGTCTTGAAATTTTTTTAAAACTTCTCCCCGTTATCATCAACCCCAAACCCATCCATACAATGAGCATTACTCCCCATTGGGGGAACCAAAAAGCCAGGGCCAAGAGTATCAGGGACACTCCCAAAAACACCCAAGGAAGCCAACGCATCAATTTGGGCACGAAAGGGGTATACCCATTCAACCATTTCTGAATGGTCGTAAGGCCCACATGGGTTTTGATCAGTTGTGCCCTTGCCGTAAAGTCCTGCCTCCACCCCGGCATCTGCGCCAATTCGTCAATGGTCTCCTGTTTTGCCGGGATAGCCTCGATATCATTGGCCAAAATCAAACGGGCCAAGAGATTACGCCCCTGTCCCAACGCAGTCCTATTTATATATTGAAAAAAAGATCCCGATCCAAAAAGGTCAAGGTCGTGCGCATACGCATGTCCAGGATCCATGTACTCCCTACCATCTGGCAAATGGTCAAAACGATGGTTCAGTACATCAATCTCCGTTCGGTTAATCCGTAAAAGGACATCAGTCAAATTTTTCTTCCCTTTGACATCAACGTAATATCGTACCAAAAAAAGAAAAATAGCTGTCCCGGCGACAGCCAGTAAAATAGCCCAGACCGTCCGTTCTCTCAACAAATAGACAACCAGTACTGTACTGGTAAAAACAATGATTCGCCACAAGGACAGAAGATGCATCCTTTTTTTGAGCGCATTACGTTCCCCCTTATAGCGCCCAACTTCATTTTCGTAGAAGTCAAAAAGTTTCTGCATGTTCCCTAAAGTACCACCAAATATAACCAATTGCCCTTAGGGAAGTGCATCAAACTCGGCTTTCCCCTTTTTGGTAAAACCGGCCACCACCAAATCGTAGGAATGGTCTATCAACTCTTGTACTAATTGTGGGGGTACAAGACCCAATACAATTGTATTCCAATGCTTTTTGCTCATATGATACCCGGGGAAAATAGTACCCTCATATTCGGCACGCAATATCTCCGAGCGTTCCGGGTCACATTTTAAATTGACCTGCGGTGGCATACGTTCCAGACCCGTTAGGGCAAACATCTTCCCCATGACTTTAAAAACCAAGGTATTTTCATCAAAGGGAAATTCTTCGCTCACCCCTTTTTTGGTCAAACAATACTCACGAAACTCCTCTATATTCATTATTTCCTCTTTTTGGGGAATCTGCAAAACAAGTGTAATACCATTGGTTTGGAATAAGCAGACTCAAATTCCCTCCGCATCATAAACGATTACCTTTTTCCAAAGATGTTTGGCATCGTTGACAAATTTAACATGGGCTGGCTCATCCTGGTATTTTTCCTGTGCCTCTGCCGATTCAAAGGAAAGGATGAGCGCATAGGTGAAGGAATCGTCGACTACATCCCGGGTGGCTTTGGGAGGGGTGCCTATAAAATTGGTCTTGGCATATTCTGAGCGTTCCAAAAAGCTGGTGAGATGGGCCTCAAAAGTCTTTTGGTCCTTCGCATCCTGTGGGTTTTTTAACCAAAAATAGACCACATGGGTAAAGGTGGGGTCAAACGTTTCCTCTGTAGTAGGGGCTTGTCCACAGGAAGCTATCATGATGAGTATTCCTGCCAGCAAAGGCGCTATTCCCTTGATACGTCCCCTCCTATTAACATATATCGCAAGCTTCATTAGCAATCCTTTATTTTTTATCCAATAGGTGTTTTTTATCCTCCGGAATCTTTAAGGCCGAATAATCGAGTTTCCATCCAATGGTCTCCACAATCTTTTCAATCAACAGTACCGTTTCAAGGGCCTCCTTTTTAGCTGTGTCCATTAAGCCACTTTGTGGAATCTTGTCCAGTATATGCTTTTTGGCCTCTTGGTTCATAGCCGTAAGGTCATCGGGGGTAAAAGCGTTGAAGAGTCCGTTTTTGACATCATAAAATTCCAAATCGGGCTGTATCGAAAGAACCTCCGGTTGAGGGAAATTGGTCAGGATAATCTGCTTTTTGTCATTATCGGCATGCATCATGATCTTCTGGAGGTCGTACCCAATCTGTGCTTTGGCATTGATTACGACCAAGGCCTTTTTTTTACTGGAAAGCAAATCCATAAATCGGCTTTTAGTACTTTCATATTTATAGATTTCGGCAAAGTCGCCCTCCACAGTTATTAATTTGCACACACTCCGAATCTTATCAAGTAATACAGAGGATTGGTGCTTTGTCAGTTGTCTGTTCTTTCGCTTTCCAAAACGGCGAAAGAGAAAATACATGATAACGGCCCCACTGATAAGGCCTATAAAAATGGCGGTAATACTATCCATTTGTCCCTATTTCTCCCAAATGTGTGTATTTAAATCCCTTTTGATACTTAAGTCCATATCCCAAGGAGCGGTCCAGAGCCGCATGCGAAAACAACACGACCCCTACCAATTGCCATAAAGGTAGGGAAAGATACGCTCCCATTACGTATATGGCCAAGGCCACCCCTTTATGATGAAACAGATTATAGGTGAAGGCCCCAATCTTATTACCCAAAAGATACCCTACCATGCCCACATCGGGACCCAATAGCAGTACGGGGAACCACCACCATGCATAAGGTAGCTGGGAAAACAAATAAATCCCAAAAAGAAATTGAACCAATTCCTCCAACCTCACTATTAATTTCATGTGATCATTTTTATTGTTTTTCAAAGGTCACACATCGGCCACACTCAGCACGGGCATGTAACCTTTGATGGTTAAAATAATCATTGCTTTGTGTGCTTAAAAATTATTTTAATCATGTCGGTTTCATTTTTCCATGATTTTATAAAGAACGGGACGACTGGGGGATGCATCATTTTCAAATGGGGCCACCTGCATATTTAAAAAATAAGTGCCATCCACCACAGCATTGGGCACATAAATAAACTCTGTGATGGTCGCTCCCATGCGCATACTACCATGCACGTCCCAAAAGGCGTGATGGGCCAAGAGTGCACCAACATCGTTTTCCTTGTCCACCGATGGCAAATCCACCAACAAATGTTCCACTTGTTGCGTACAAAGCCATTTTGCCGCTTCCTCCAAGAGGTAGGGTGGGTTGGTATGTGAATACTGCCTTGATTTCTTATCCGAAAGGTTGGGAAGGGTCCTAATGACCACGGCCTGTCTTTTCTTCTGACCCAATGCATATTGCAATTGTTTTTTGGAAATAACAAAATCATCCCCCCATTTTTCCGGGGCAATGGTAATGAGTTCTGCAAGAAAGAAGTACCTATCCAGATGCTGGTTGACAGAATGGAAATTTTCCGTTATGTGGCCCACAGATTCGGTATGGGTACCGTGTGAATGTGGATTGAACCAAATATCGTTGAAATTTACGGAAGCCCCTTCCTTTACACTTCCCACAAAGCCGTCCTCTCTATGGGCCGATATCCTCGGAGGTCCCAAATACCAAGCCCCTACATTGTCCGAGCCATTTTGGATGGGGATGGAAATATCCAAGGGGGCATCCAATCGTATGGAATACTTTCGATTTTTATGTTTAATGGTGGCGATCATGGTTCCTAATCTACTAAAAATAGGTCTGATGCCAACCCATCCACCAAAAATTTGCCTTTCTCCGTTACTTTCAGGTACCCCGCCTCCAGCATCAAAAGCTGATTTACTATATGAATACGGGCAGATTTCAAGAGATGGTCCTCATATA
>JBFOLQ010000142.1:0-7587 GCA_040830145.1 Flavobacteriaceae bacterium
CAGTCAGGTCTTCCAAGGGCCCTTGTCTTGATTGTACGAAAAATATCCAGCATAAAATTGTTCCCTGCACTGGAACAGCGCACTCTCGACAAATTCGCCCTGGCTAGGGGGGAAGCTCCCGTCTTGGTATAAATTCACGTCTGATGCAATAGAGGAGAACCTGGCCCCAGTTTCCCATTTTCCATGGGCCAACGGCCTTGTGAAATCCACTTGGGAACTGAAAAGGCCAATACCAACATCTGAATCGATGTCAAAGGTATAACTATCGGTCAGGTTGCCGTCAGAACCGTATGTGTCCGACTGTACGTCCTGTGACATCCCTTTGGCATCCTGGGTGTAATGTGCGGTCAGAGAAAGTGTCTTCCCTTTTTCCTCATAGTCATGCACAAAATCGATGTAATACGAATTGATGAACCTGTCCTCTACCTTGAGGTTATCTGTATAGTTGTCGTAATTGGAAGGGCTGGGCAAGGTCTCCGCCACATTGGAATGTGAAAAATAGAGCGTGTTGCGCTTGGGCGCATAATACCCCAAGCTTGAAATGCTAAGGCGGTTCCGGGCATCAAAATCATAATCAAAAAAAAGGTTGAGGTTGTGCCGATCCCTTTTGCGGTCCCTTTTTTGGCGCACCTCCCAATGACTTGATACGCCATCCCCAAAAAAATCCGTTTGGTCCATGTATCTGTTCAGCTCCCGGTCATCCTGATAGGTATAAGAGAATGAAAAGCCCGTCTTTCTGCCCTTGAAGAAATGGTCAGTCCCCAGTGCTGCCTTTGGGTAGGTTCCCTGCCTATGCCTGTAATGTACACTCCCATTGTGCCCAGCTACCAAGTTCTTTTTTGATTTAATATTGATAATGGATGCATACTCAGCGGCATACTTGGCAGGGGGATCCGTTATGACCTCTATAGACTCAATGCCCTGGGCTGAAGTACCGGAGAGTAGGTTAATGATATCCTGTTGTGG
Organism: Flavobacteriaceae bacterium; assembly: GCA_040830145.1. Classification (GTDB taxonomy): domain Bacteria; phylum Bacteroidota; class Bacteroidia; order Flavobacteriales; family Flavobacteriaceae; genus JBFOLQ01. The sequence goes on from JBFOLQ010000142.1 coordinate 967, forward strand.
GAGATTGACCAAACGTCCATTAATCAGCACCCCCACATCGCCTTCCCCTTGGACCGATAGGACATCACCCGTAATCATCACCCTTGGTGTATGGCCCAGCACATACCATAAATCCTCGTTCACCATGGAACTGCCCTGCACATTGAACACTATCCGGTCGGGCAGCCTCTCGATCAAGGGTTTTGTGTCAGTCAATACCACTTCATCCAGAACAACGGCATCAGGAAGCAACAGGGTCCCTAGGTTAAGGTTATGTTCCACGTTGATGGGCAGAAGGTCTGTTTTTCTATTGATGAGTGCTGCCTGGATAAAGTATCGGCCCTTTACTACATCGGTGAACTTAAAATTGCCAAACCCATCCGTTATTGTTCCCTGCAACAAGGCTGTGTCCTTCACCGCGAATAACAATACATTGGCAAGATCAATTGGGGTTTCCCCCTCGGATACCACCCTTCCAGTTACGGAGTGGCTTTGGCCAACTACCATATTGGATAGGCACAGGGACAAAATCAGAAAAAACAGTTTTCGGGACACAAACAAATGATTTGCAGCGAAATATAATCATTTGAAGATTGTTTTCTTACAAAATGGGGTGACTTTTCCATAATCGGTAAGAACATTGGTCCAAAAGCACGTCCAAGAGTTGATAAACGCCCCTTTCATCCCTAGAAAAAGTACGGAACCCGGCCGATGATTATCTGAAGTCCATTAAAATGAATCATGGCCACGAATGCCAAAGCTTTTTGGGCTGATTCTCCCATCAAGTGTGTTGGAAAGAAGATTTCACAGCGTCAATGCCTATCGCGTTCCCTTGAAAAATTGGAATGCGCCCCAATGGATTGTAAAAGTTCTTTTCGCCATTCTTTCATTTGACTCGGTTTGACCTTAAGGGCCCGTTTAAAATCTTCCAAGACCATTTCCATGGAATCCTTGATCGAGTCTATGTCAAAGTACATTCTTCCCGTTCGCCTTATAAAAAAGTCCATTGGGTTCTGCACCATTTCATACGCCAGGCAGAATTGAAGTTCTGCACGGATCAAGCGAACCCTAGGGTCTTTGTTTCGCAACTTTGAAAAATTCCCAAGGACCATCTCTGTCTGCTTCCCATAGGTATATACAAGATACTTGGCATCATAAGTATCCAACCCCTCACCTAAAAGTGGCCCTTGTATTTCATCAATATATTTTTTTACGTGTTTGAACTTCTTAAAGCCCACATTGCCACAAAGTAAAATTTTATCGGTATGGCATGGGGTGTATTTTGTGTCATGGTGCTCTGTCATTTTTTTGACCACACGATCCACTGCCCGTTCCGCCATTTTTCGGTACCCCGTAAGCTTCCCCCCTGCAATACTGATCAATCCGGTTGATGACATAAATATTTCATCCTTTCGCGATAGTTCCGAAGCCGATTTTCCTTCCTCATAAATCAAGGGACGTAATCCCGCCCACGAGGATATAATGTCCTCCATTTCCAAATGAATGTCAGGGAACATATTGTTGACGGCAGAAATAAGGTAGATGGCATCGGCCAAATCAACTCCCACCCGGTCTTTATCCCCATTATAATGGGTATCCGTAGTACCTACATATGTTATTTTGCCACGTGGAATGGCGAACATCATACGTCCGTCCGGAATATCAAAATATACGGATTGCCTTACCGGAAGCTTCTCGTATGGAAATACCAAATGTACCCCTTTGGTCAGGTACAATTGCTTTCCCTTTTTGGATTGATTGATACCTCTAAGCTCATCTACCCATGGTCCGGCCGCATTGATAACAAACTTGCTTTTTATTGAAAAGTCAGCTCCGTTGATCAAATCGGTAACCTTCACACCCGAAACCTTTCCTTCGGTATATAAAAAGTCCGTAACCTGTGCATAGTTGATGGGCATTGTCCCAAACTGAAGGCCAGTCTTGATATTTTCCATGGTAAGCCGAGCATCATCTGTTCGGTATTCAGCATAATACCCAGCTCCCTTCAGAATTTTTTTAGGGAGTAGGGGTTCCTTTTTCAAGGCCTGTTTTTTCTCGAGCATCTGTCGTTGGTCATCCCCACTGACCTGCGCTAGGATATCATATACCTTAAGGCCAATGGAAGTGAGCCATTTGCCATAAGACCCCCCTTCAATCAATGGTAAAATCATCTTCTCGGGAATGACCAAGTGGGGTGCCAGTTTATGGACAATGGCCCTTTCAGCCCCTACCTCCTTCACCAGCCAAAAATCGAATTGCTTTAAATACCGTAGTCCCCCATGGATCAGTTTGGTGCTCTTGCTACTGGTTCCTGAGGCAAAGTCCCCTTTTTCAACCAATACAGTCCGCAATCCCCGGGAAGCAGCGTCCAAGGCAATACCTGCCCCTGTAATGCCACCCCCTATGACAACAAGGTCAAATTCTCCCGATGAAAGCTTAGCCGTATATGTATCCCTATCCTGGGCCGAAAACCTACGATGCTGCATCAATCCCAAATCAATCTTCCCACCCTTTGGTACGTTCCACTGCCTTTTGCCATCTTTTATATAGACGTTGGCGTTTTACCCTGTCAAATTGGGGTTCAAAAATACGATCCATCGGACGATTTTGGGAAATATCCTGTATGGACCAGGCCCCCACTTGGATTCCAGCCAAAAAAGCGGCCCCCATGGCCGTGGACTCAATGACCTTGGGCCTATGTACCTCGGTGTCCAGTATATCTGCTTGGAACTGCATCAAATAATTGTTCGCGGATGCGCCCCCATCCACCCGAAGGTTCTTAAGGGGAACCCCTGAATCTTCTTCCATCGCCCTAAGGACATCCTTGGTCTGGTAGGCCAAGGATTCCAGGGTGGCCTTTACCAAATGCTCCTTGCCGGTATCCCGGGTAAGGCCAAAGATGGCCCCTCGGGCATACATATCCCAATAGGGAGCCCCCAAACCGGCAAAAGCGGGGACCGCCACCACGGAATTCTCTCCCTCCACTGAATTGGCCAGGGCTTCCGTATCACGGGCCTCCGTTATGAGTTGCAACCCATCGCGCAACCATTGGATGGCCGCCCCAGCCACAAAAATGCTTCCTTCCAAAGCATAGTAGACTTTATTGCCCAGCCCATAGCCTATGGTTGTCAAAAGTCCATTTTTTGAAAATTGGGGTCGCTCGCCCGTGTTCATGAGCATGAAACAGCCCGTTCCATATGTATTCTTGGCCATCCCCACTTGAAAACAGCCCTGCCCAAATAGTGCGGCTTGCTGATCCCCTGCAATTCCTGAAATGGGAATGGCAGTCCCTTCAAAATCAACGTCCCCAAAATGATGGGCCGATGGCTGCACCTGTGGCAGCATTCCCTTGGGAATCCCCAAGGTGTTGAGCAATGCATCATCCCACTTTAGGTTGACAATGTCATATAGCATGGTTCGGGAGGCATTTGTATAATCGGTCATATGGTTTTTGTTCCTGGTCATGTTCCACACCAACCACGTGTCGATAGTCCCCATGAGCAGTTCCCCATTTTCCGCCCTTTTTCTCGCACCATCAACACAATCCAAAATCCATTTTACCTTGGTCCCTGAGAAATAGGAGTCAATTACCAATCCCGTGGTTTTCCGTACATGTTCGGAAAGACCTTCTTTTTTTAAATCCTCACAGATATCCGCCGTGCGTTTGTCTTGCCAAACAATTGCATTATAAACAGGCTTTCCCGTATTCTTATCCCATACCACTGTGGTTTCCCTTTGGTTGGTAATCCCTATGGCAATAATATCCTTGGGAGCAATCTTTTGTTCGGCCACCACTTGGCGCATTACCCTGAGCTGGGTCTCTAAAATTTCCATGGGATTGTGTTCTACCCAGCCCGGCTGTGGAAAAATCTGGGTAAACTCTTCTTGGGCCATCCCTATAATATGTCCACTTTCGTTGACCAAAAGGGCCCGTGAACTAGTAGTGCCCTGATCAAGGGCGACAATGTATTTTGCCATGGATTTCGCAATTTTAAGAATAGACAGGACCTAAATATACCTTTTCAACCAGGGATTTCAAAGCGAGAGAAAACGGTAACGTTATAGTATGGCAGATAGTGTTCATTTGGTAAAGTCGTATTCCCGTTCCACAAGACAAACCCTCACTTTGTACCATTGGTACCAATCGCCCTTCCCTCTTTCTTGTGCCAAGAGGTGTTCTGCCTGTCGTTTCCATTGGGCAATGGCCTCTAGGCTTTCCCAATAACTGATTGATATCCCCATTGTATCACGGGCGCTCTCAAAATCAAGATATCCCGGTTGTTCACGGGCCAGGGTTTCCATTCGTTGGGCCATTTCATTGTACCCCTCGTCAACCTCAGTTCTTATCGATGTGAAAATGACGGCGTAATAAGGTTTTTTCAAGTCAATCTGTTTAGTGTTTCCCGATAGCAATGCCCCTCTCTTTCTTGGGAATATATCATTCCGGAAAGCTATACTATATACCCCTTCTCCAAAAAATAATTGACAATGGCCTCCTTCATCAAAATGGATTGCTCCCCGGCCTTGAGTGAAGGCAAAGGCTCCTTTAATATATAATGCGGCCACCCATCGGCATCGTAAAAATCAAACGCATAATATCCATAGGGTTCCAACAATCGGCAAATGGCAATGTGCATTAGATTTACCTTCTCATCCTTCCTATATTTATGATGGTATTGCCCAAGTTCCTGTATCCCTACCAAGTAAATGATACTATCCAAATCCAGCGGGTCATTATCTGAAAACTGACCGGAAAGTTTCTCCACCAGAGCCTCCCAACGCATTTTCAACTGTATATCACGGACCATATCGCAGTGTACATCTGCTTCAAAGGTACAAATCAATGTTCTATCTTTGTATGGATGGGCATTTTGGACGTTGTCTTTGCAATTCTCTTGGCTTGGGGCCTCTACAAAGGATTCAAAAATGGGCTACTTATTGAACTGGCATCTCTTATTGCCTTCATTGTAGGGCTTTTTGGTGCCATACATTTTTCGTACATCGCAGGCGATTATCTTTCCGAAAACATGGAATGGAACCAAGATTATATCAATATCTTGGCTTTTATCATCACGTTTATCACCTTAGTGCTGGCTGTTCATATTATTGGAAAGCTGCTGACCAAGATAGCCGATTTCGCCTTGGTGGGCTGGCTCAATAAAATAGCTGGGGGTATTTTTGGAGTACTTAAGGTAGCCGTTGTGCTTGGAGCCTTTTTGATATTCTTTGACCGGGCCAATACATCCATGGGGATCATAGAGGAGGAACATTTGCAAAATTCTATTTTATATGGCCCCATTAAGGATATTGGAATATTTGTCTTTGAAAGGATATTTCCAGAAAAAGTTTAGGAAGGCATGGTTTGACCCATGGCAATCTGTCTCTTTTTGACTACAAAATTTTCTTACAGGAGTGCGTTTCATCGAAAATTTGCTTTTTTTGACAGTAGTTCAGTTCATATTTTCTTTCTTTGGATAAGAATCAACAACCCCCTGTTGATTTATTGAGAACACCTTTTCGTATCCCCATTTCTTCTTACTGATATAAGACCTACTGGCTCTTAAGAACAACACTATATGAAAACTGGCGTGCAATTACTGCCATGCCTTTTTATGGTTTTCGTTTTGGGCTCATGTAGCAAGGAAGTCCTTCCAGAAACGGAAACCGGCGGGGTAGAAAGCATTGTGGAAATGGAACAGGAAGTTCTTTCCTTGGTCAATGAATATAGGGCCGAAAAAGGAATGGGTGCCCTTCAATTCAGTGAAGTCGCGTATAAACATGCTTCAGACCATAATGACTATATGGTTTCAAAAGGAAAGTTGAGCCATGACAACTTCAGTGCCAGGGCCTCTAAAATATCCATTAGTGCCAATGCACAGCATGTAGGGGAAAATGTGGCAAAGGATTATTACAGCGCTGAAGATGTACTCCAAGCGTGGGTCAATAGTCCCAATCATAACAAGACCTTGACCGATACCTTTACCCATACCGCCATTAGTGTCAAAAAAAATACCGAGGGCACCTTATATTTCACACAGCTTTTTTACCGATAAACGCTTTCCATTTTCTTCTTATTTTTGATAGGGCCGAATGGTCCCGGTATCAAATCAATTTGGTAATAGATGAAAATTAAACCTCCTTTCAACCTGTTAAAATGGGTTGCCGAAAATAGAGATGTTCTAAAACCTCCCGTAGGCAATAAAAATCTGTACAAAGAGGCTGGGGATTATATTGTTATGGTAGTGGCCGGGCCCAACGCCCGGAAAGACTATCACTACAATGAGACGGAGGAACTGTTCTTTCAGTTGGAAGGTACCATTGAGGTACATATTCAAGAAGACGGAAAAAAAAGGACCATGGAACTGGGGCCTGGAGATATGTACCTACACCCCGCCAAAGTACCCCATTCCCCTGTTAGGCATGAAGGTTCCGTTGGCCTGGTGATAGAACGTAAAAGGGCCGATATGAAAGTGGATGATGGTCTTTTATGGTTTTGTGACAACTGTAACCATAAGTTGTACGAAGTCTATTTTACACTCAATGACATTGAAAAGGATTTTTTGGGGCATTTTAAACGGTTCTATGGGTCCAAAGCCTTGCGAACCTGTGATAATTGTGGTACCGAAATGCCCGTTGATAAAC
>JBFOLQ010000143.1:0-11699 GCA_040830145.1 Flavobacteriaceae bacterium
TACCCGCCGCCCTTCCGATCTAGTGGACTGGCCAGAGCCCAAAAAACCCATTATGGCTACCAGTTCCCCCGCCTCTGCCTAAAAATTGATTCCCTTGAGCACGTGGAGCGAATTGCTCCCCATTTTATAGGATTTGTGAAGATCTTTGATTTCAATCATGATGGTCAGTTGTTTGGATTTGTACAAAATCCGCAAATAGGACTCCCAAGTTGGGAAATTGTTACAAACTAAGGTATTTATTTGTGTTAAAAAAGGTTAATTCGCATTCTCATCGGCCTCTATGGCATTCCAAATCTTGATTTTTTCATTTCCATCAAGGCCTGATTTCACTTCCACAAAAATACCGTCACTGACGCCCAGTTCAATATCCCGCCGCTCAAATTCCTGCTCCTCTTTTTCAATTTCAACAAAGGGTTCTTTGGAATCATCATCAAACTGTACCAGGGCTTCCTTGATAGCCAAGACACTATCTGCCTTGGCCAAAATAATGGAGGCATTGGCGCTGAGTCCTGCCCTTATAAAAACCGTATCGGCCTTTTTTAACGTTCCCTTGATCTCAAATTGAATGGCCCCGTTCTCTTCCTTTCCCTTGGGGGCAATGTAATCCAGCACCGCATCGAACACCTTATCCTCTATGGCCCCTACCGTGATTTCCAATGGAAGATTTTCCTTGATTTTGCCTACTTCCGATTCATCTACCTTTCCCTCAAAAATCATGCGCTCAACATCGGCGATGGCCGCGATGGTGGTCCCTTCATTGAAATTATTACTTTCAATGACCTGATTGCCCACCTCCACTGGTACTTCGAGCACCATACCGCTCACTGTGGCCCTTATCTGGGTATTGGCCGAATTGCCATACCCCTTGGCCGTACCTGTCTTAACAATATCATATCGCTTTTGGGCGGCATTATACCCTTGCTTGGCCTGGTCATAACTTACTTGGGCACGTTCCAAGTCTACCTTTGAAATGACCCCTTTGCCAAAAAGCTCTGTCTGCCGTTCCAGATTGCGACGTTGGTCATCTAAATTGATCTTTGTTTCATCAATGGTATTCCGTGCATCGTTCAAGGCACTCAAATTGGGCACCACCTTAATCTGAGCCAATAGATCCCCAGACTTTACATAATCACCACCCTCTACATAAATCTTTTCTATGACCCCAGAAATATTGGGCTTTATGAGCACTTCCTCCAAGGGCAATATGCTTCCAGTGGCCACCGTCTTTTTGACTATGCTCTGTTTTGATGGTTCCTCGGTCCCATATTTCACCGGATCCTCGTTGTTTTTCTGATACAGGTAGTACATAGCACCACCAAAGGCCAAAAAGATAAAAGCGAGAATGGCTATGGTTATTGATTTTTTCATAAAGATTGATTTATAGTTTGTGATTGATGTTGTTTATTTTTATTTCCCTAAGTATGTTGTTTTGATTCCCATGACTGGCCGAACTTCCCCTTCATCCAAGTCATTCTGTCCTAAGGGCCTCAATGGGCCGCACCCTAATGGCACTATTGGCGGGTAAAAAGCCTGCCAACAGCCCTGAGAGTACCAAAATGAGCAGTGCGCCCAACACCACCCCTACCCCTACACTGGGATTCACGAACATATCCACGGGTCCGACGGAATCCAATAGGGCATTCACCCCATATATGAACAAGGTGCCGAAGACAATGCCCGCCATACCAGATATCAGGGTCAAAAAAATGGATTCCATCAAAATCTGCTTTTTTATGGAAAGGGGTGATTCCCCCAGGGCCCTTCGAATGCCTATTTCCTTGGTGCGCTCCTTGACCACTATGAGCATAATGTTGCTCACTCCTATAATACCGCTCAATAGGACCATGATGCCCACAAAATAGGCAATGAACTTTACGGCAGCGAACAAACTTTCCACTCTATTGTATTGTTCGTACAGATCAAAATAGCCCACGGCCCTACGGTCATCTGGATGTACCTTATGCCGTTGCTTCAGATGGGCCACGATCTTTTCCTTGATGCTGGTAATGGAAATACCATCATGGGCAGTCAGGGCCATCCAACCAACGTCCTCCCCCCTATTGAAGGCTTGGGAAAATGTAGTGAAGGGGACAAAAATTTCCTTCATCCCTTCTTGTCCGTCCCCATCATTGTTTTTCTTCTTATAGGTCCCCACCACCATAAAATTGACACCGTTGATCTTGATATAAGTGCCCAATACCTCTTCTCCTTTCCCATACAAATCCCCTACCACACCTTGACCAATTATGGCAATCTTTCGCTTTTCCGCAATATCGTTGTAATTGATAAATCGGCCTGAGGTAATTGACATTGGATCCTGTTCAATAATCTCAGGATAATCTCCATACACGTTAAATGCCCCGGCGTTGAGTCCCCTAACCACATTGTTGTTTCCCCCAAAACCCCCTAGTTGGTTTCGAGGCGAAATATATTTTAAGCCTGGAAAATTATCACGTAATGACTGCACATCATCTACCTTGAACTCAAAACCACGTCCCTTGGGAAGCCCTTTGTAGGCTTTGGTAGTGGCCCTGGACCACACGAACATGGTATTGGTGGCGATATCCCCAAAATCCTGTTTCACCCCTTTTTCAAACCCATTGCCCGCAGACAAGAGCATGATTAGGATAGTAATGCCCCAGAACACTCCGAATGCCGTCAATACCGTACGGAACCAGTTACTGGTGAGCACTTCCAAAATTTCCTTCCATCGGTCTTTGTTAAACATAGGGTCCGTTGTTCATTATTCGTTGTTCATCAGTGAAAAAGTCCATAATCCATGCCTCTCCGATCATTCATCTCGAAGTGCCTCTATGGGCTGCACATTGGCCGCCCGCCAAGCAGGGAAAAAACCTGCAAGTGCCCCAGCAAAAATCAGGATCAACACTGTAGTCAAGGCCACATTGAAACTTACTTCCGGATTTTTTACGTAATCCACCTCAATATGGGGGCCCAACAGTTCTAAAAGGCCCATACTCAATATGAGTCCGGCAAAGCCTGAAATGGCCGTAACAAAGATGGATTCATGTAAAATCATGCCCACAATGGACCATGGTTTGGCACCCAAAGCCTTACGAATACCTATTTCCTTGGTCCGTTCCTTTACCACTATGAGCATAATATTGCTAACCCCTACCACACCGGCTATGATGGTAAATATCCCCACCCACCAAAAAAAGAGCTTTATATTATTGGTGAGTGTATAGTATCGCTTGGCCTCTTCCATGGCACTCCATACCTCCAAGGCACGGGTATCATCGGGAGCGATGATAAAAGCCTGCTGCAAATATCTTTTAAGCCCATTCTTAAAAGAAGTGGCTTGGGCCACGGCCTCATCAAAATGTTCCACTTCCGGCAGTGTAAATGACATATCATTTACATAATCGGCCCCATTGAATACCTTTTGTGCCGTGGAAAGCGGTATGTACATCCGTTCTTCTTCCCGTTCGTTCTGTTCCCCAAAAACCCCAATAACCTTGAACGGAATGCCTGACATATCAATATACTCCCCTATGGGGGTTTCAAGCGCACCAAAGACATCCCGGGAAATTTTGTTGCCAATGACTATTACCTTTGCAGCTTCATCCACATCGGTATAGTTGATAAAGCGCCCTTGGCGCATTTTCATGTTCTCTATTTGTTGAAAATCTGCATAAACCCCTTGAACGGCATATATCAAAGCTTGATTCCCATAGATGGCATTGGCATTGCGCACGTACATACGGCCTGAGGATTTGTCTATCTCATCCCCGTACAGTTGGTTGGCCATATCAAAATTTTCATTTCGTAGACGAATGACCCTTCCAGGGTTTAGGCCTTTGTATTTTTTTGAAGTACTCCCCGTCCAAACCCAAACACTTGTACTGGCATCCTGTTTGAACTCATGCTCAATACCATTGCGCATGCCTTGGCCAAATCCCAATAGAATTACAAGAATAAATATTCCAGAAGCCACTGAAATACCAGTAAGAATGGTTCTGAGCTTGTTTTTGCGGATGGTGTCAAATATCTCTTGCCACCGCTCAATATCGAACATGGATTATCTTTGATTGATGTATGGTAATAGACTACCTAACGATTGTTTTGTTACATATATCCGTTAAAAAAGTAATCTATTTTCTCAACTTGCGGTACACAAGATATAATACGGCCCCTACCAAGACATAGGGAATGGCCATCAGATATACAATTCCGTCATTGATCCCTTGGGCCGTCGAAGTGTCGCCCTGGGTTTCCAATACAGCCCTACACATGGAGCACTGGGCCTTGCCCATGAACGGAACCAACATAAAAAACAAGGACCAAATAAGGGATTTTGCCTTGTTGGTCCATCTTCCACTTCCCTTGAAACCCTCCCCAAGGGGAAAAAAGGTTTTTCCCTGCTTGAAGTCCATTGAAAAAGAAAGCTTGTGTAAAATGCCCTTATGCATAATATGGTGAGATCATTGCATAAATAATTACGCCCGTGATGGCAACATATAACCAGATAGGAAATGCAATCCGCGCCAACTTTCGGTGTTTTTCATATTCCTTAAGGTATGCCCGTGCATAGGTTTTTAATACCAGGGGAATAATACCAATGGAAAGTACAATATGGGAAATCAGAATAAAGTAGTATATATACTTCAAAATTCCCTCTCCCCCATAGGAGGTTGAATCAGAAGTCATATGGTAGGCCACATACATTATCAAAAAGGTCAATGAAAGACCAATGCATACGGTCATCAGGGTACGGTGCAATTTTCGTTTACGGTTTTTGATGGCCCAAAGGGCCACTAGCAACAAAATGGCCGTAATACCATTAATGGAAGCGTATATGGGAGGCAAAAAACCAAGACGTTCCACATTGGGAATACGCACACCAAACAAAACGGCCACTAGCAAGGGAACGGCTATGGACACAATGGTGATATAGGTGTTGAATTTTTTTGTACGTGGGTCTAACTGCTCCATTATTCCTTCAATAGTTTTTTAATGTCTTCCCTTAAAATACTTATCTGTTCTGATTCCCCGTGGCCATTTCTACCCATTTTAGGAGTAATGGCCCCACGGTAATACACAATGGGATTGCCATGGTCATCTACCCTGGAACGGATATACCCTTTTTTATCTATAAGGGCAAAAAGACCAGAATGTTCAAAGCCCCCAGGAGCGTCAGGCATTTCGGCAGCGTAGATATTGAATCCCCTATTGGCCAAATCATATACCTTGTCCCGATCACCTGTCATCAAATGCCAATTCATACTGCTAATGCCATAGGTCTCGGCATATTGTTTCAAAACGGTTGGGGTATCGTGTTCAGGGGTGATGGAGAACGAGGCAATACCGAAATCATGCCGGTCCCCAAACTCATCTTGAAGGTTCACTAAGTTATCGGTCATAATGGGACAAATGGATGGACAGGACGTAAAAAAGAATTCCACTACAAACACTTTTCCCATATAGTCCCTGTCTGAAACCACCAAACTATCTTGGTCAAGACACTCAAATGAAGGCACCCGCCGTTTCTTTCCATTCAGCAGTACGTACGAAAGTTCTCCCGAATCCTTTTTGTGCAAGCGGTCATTTTCAACGGTAGTGCCCGATTCAAACCTCGAAACTATCTTAGGTACAAACCATATTCCAAAGACCAGGACCACCAAGGATATCCATATATACGTGTATTTTCTCATTTCAATATACCTAAACCTTGGTTCGCGTCTCTTGGTTCTTCTTCCTATTCGTCACCATTTTTCCTTGCCACAGGTCTCTGCTTATTTTTTTCGACCTGCATTATTACTTTTCAATGCCATGCGGTATTCCGCCAGGATAATCATCACATCATCCACCATTTTATTGTTTAGGTCAGCGACGGAGGTAGCATTAAAACCATATTTGACCCCTTCGTCGCTATCGTCGTCCCGGCCCCGCAGTGCCCTATTCTTGTCAATGATAAAAACGTAAGGAGTGGAGAGGTCATCATCTAGTCCCACATTGGTTTCCAAACTTTCAAAAACAGATTTGACCTGTGCTTCCTCCCCAAAAATGAAATGCCACTTTTCAACACTTGACAGTTGGCCCAATTCCTTTTTTAATTCCGTAACCTGGGCCTCTGTGCCCTTGGGCATCACCATGATAAATTGAAAATCCTTAAAATCGGAAAACCGCTTATAAATCTTCTGGTTCAAATTAAAGGCATTGCCCTTGTTTTCATCCACATTATGGCCCAAAAAACCCAAGATGGTAATGCGTCCTTCCAAACTGGGTCCATTATCCGTGTTCCACAAGGTCTCCACTTGCTGGGTCAAAATTGGCAACTTCCCAAAATTTGTCACCCCAGAAGCAAAAAAGAGGTAAGCCACAATGGGCAATACAAACAACACGGTCAAAACAAGGTATTTCTTCATAATGAAGGGATACAAAAATAAAAAAGACGGTCTCAATAAACCGTCTTCTTGTATGGTTAATTTATTTCCATGGAGGTATTAGAAATCCCATTTGGTAAAGCCATCCCTGTAAACCTCATATACATATACCCCTTCTTGAATCAAGATGTAGGTAAGATAACAAATGAGGAAAACCGCTGTCCACACCACGGCTCTTCGGAGGGAAGATTTCTCATCCCTCATATGCATAAAGTCCCAAGTAATGTAATATGCCTTCACCAGGGTAAGAATAATGAATATCCAATTGAGCAATTTCATGTTCAAAATCCTAGTGTCCACCAAAAAATCAGGTTTTACGATACCCAGTCCCACCTCAACAGCTGTGACAATGGTCAGTACAATAAGAACACCCCAAATCTTCTGAACATTTGATTTGAACTTCAATGCCCCCCTAAAAATCTCCAATTTATGTTCGTGTGCCATATATATTAGCTTTTGGCCATTCGCTGAAAGCGTTACGCCATTTTGTTATACCAAATAGAAAAATGTAAATACGAATACCCAGACCAAATCCACAAAGTGCCAGTAGAGCCCTACCTTTTCCACCATCTCATAGTGTCCACGACGTTCATAGGTACCCAAGACTACATTAAAGAATATGATGATATTGATAATTACCCCTGAGAACACGTGAAAACCGTGGAAGCCCGTAATGAAGAAGAAGAAATCGGCAAAAAGACGGCTTCCATATTCATTATGGACCAAGTTGGCACCTTCGACCACTTGACTGGAGTTGGTCAACCACTTTAAGGACTCCTCCCGGTTCAAGACCGTTTTTTCACCATGTTCATTTATCTTTTCAGTACGCACCAACACATTGGGGTGTGCCTTGAAACCCTCTATAACCTCATTGACCGAAAAACTGGGCATATATCCTTCTGACATAAACCAAACCCCTTCGTTTCTCTGTAATTTAGTACGCTCCTCTGGTAGGGTCTTGGCAAAATCAGCCAGAGCCAATCTATTTCCCTCCGTATCCACAAACTGGAGAATCCTTCCTCCCTTGGTTTCAATGGCGCCATAATCACCCTTGATGAATGTCGCCCATTCCCATGCTTGTGAACCCACAAAGATGAGTCCCCCGATAATGGTTGCGAACATGTACCAGATAACGGCATTTTTTTTCATCTTGTGACCCGCATCAACCGCCAAGACCATGGTCACCGAAGACATGATAAGGACAAAGGTCATAAAGGCCACGTAAATCATTGGATAGTTGCCATGGACAAAAGGCACGTGCGTAAACACCTCATCTGCAATGGGCCAGGTCTCGATAAACTTGAATCTTGAAAAGCCATATGCGGTCAAAAAACCAGAAAAGGTCAGGGCATCGGAGACGATGAAGAACCACATCATCAATTTGCCGTAACTGGCCCCCAAAGGACGATTGCCCCCGCCCCAAACGGCTTCCTTAGTACCTGTTGCCATTGTTGAATCCATATATTCTCAAAGGTTGATTAAAAACTTGCACAAAAATACATTTTTTTGGTCTATAGAAAAGCTGAATAGTATGAAAACAGGCTTTCTTACAAATTATTTTACAAAGAGCATAAACAAGAATAGATAAAGCCACAGAAAATCCAAAAAATGCCAAAACGTGGCTCCCAATGAAAGTCCCAAATAATCACTTGCCGAATATTTCCCCTTTATTTGATTATACAATACAACCAACAATGAGATAATGCCCGCTACCACGTGCACTACGTGCACGGCGGCAATAAGAAACACATAGGAGGTCTTTACGTTACTCGTGGGGCCCGTAAAATAATGCCCTTGCGCCACCAGCTCGGAAAATCCCCTAAATTGAAATACCACAAATACCACCCCCAAGACAAGGGTCGCCAAAAGAAATTGGGTACAGGCCTTCTGCCTCCCCTTTTTTTGGGCATTTTTTGCCAAAACATAGGTAATACTACTTAAGATTATGACAACAGTACTGATGTAAAAAGAGGATGGCAATTCCAAATCGCCCATCCAATCTTCACGGGTACGACTTACGATATAGGCACTTGTCCATCCGGCAAAGGCCATGACCAAACTAACAATGCCGAACCACAGCATCATTTTTTTGGACCGTTCATTCTTTTCCTGGGGTGTTCTATCGGTCAAATCCATCTATTGCATTAAAAATTTATCAATCACATAAACAATCTGCATCAAAGTAATGTAGGACACACTGGCCAACATTAATTTTCTGGCAGATGCCTGGTCTCGTTTATTATATAGTTGAAAGGCAAAATACAACATCACAGATCCAAGTAGGAACACTATGACAGCTGCGGGGACAGATAGTTGCAAACGGCCTGTAATACCCAATACTGGAACAACGGATATCAACAACATCCAAATGGTATACAGAATAATCTGAAAGGCGGTGCCCCGATCTTTTTTGCCGGTAGGAAGCATTTTAAAGCCTCCCCGTTGATAATCATCGTCCAGCATCCAGCCCAAAGCCCAAAAATGTGGAAACTGCCAAAAGAATTGAATCATAAAGAGGGTACCCGGTTCAATACCAAAATCATCAGTCGCTGCCACCCAACCCAACATAAAGGGGATGGCCCCAGGAAAAGCCCCCACAAACACCGATAACGGAGTCTTGGTCTTTAAGGGTGTGTACACGCTGGTGTACAAAAAAATGGAAATGGCCCCGAACATGGCCGTTTGGGGATTAAGGGCATATAAAACCGCCACTCCCAGTATTGTGAGAACAACAGCTATGGCCAATGCCGTCCCAACCGACATACGCCCCGCGGGAATAGGTCGGTTACGGGTGCGTTTCATCAATGCATCCAAATCCCTTTCAATAATCTGGTTAAATGCATTGGAGGCCCCCACCATACAGTACCCTCCAAAAGCGAGCATTGTCAAATCGAGTATATCAACGTGAACGGCTCCCAGTAAATAGCCTGCGAGGGAGGAAAACACTACACTAAGGGCCAACCGCACCTTGGTAATTTTCTTAAAATCACTTATCGCCATTGAAAATGACATTCCCGAAGCATTGCCGACTACAGTCTTCATCCTGCTCGTTTAAGGCTGCAAAGATAGCTCGTGGACATAAGTTTTACAATTAAGATTGTGCAATACCCCATCCCCCAAGCAATCGTAGCATACCCTCCATGAATCCATGCCAAAAAAAATCCCGGACCATAACGGTCCGGGATCCATATTGTTTTCAGCGCTTTGCCCTTCTATTGTAGTTTAAAGGTAATTGGAATACTGAAAGGCACCCGCACGGGTCTTCCCCTTTGTTTCCCAGGGGTCATTTTGGGTAATTTTTTAATGATGCGCATGGCCTCTGCCTCTAAGCTCTTATCTGGACCCCGCATTCTAATGTTACCAATGCTCCCATCCTTTTGAATGGTAAACATAACGGCCACCCTTCCCTGGATACCCATCTCTTGGGCCATTTCAGGATAGCGGAAGTTCTTGCTAATATGTTTTTGGATCATTCTTTGGAAGCACTCCCTTTGTTTTGACTTGGCTTCTTTTTCACATCCAGGAAATATGGGCACATCCTCAATAACGGCAAAGGGCACATCCACATCTTCATCCATTTCCTCAACCTCAACATCCTCAATTTCCACCACTTCTTCCTCTTGGCTTGTTTCGGTGGACTCGATGACCGTTTCCTCAACTTCTTCCTCATCCTCTACCACTTCAATCACTTCAGGTGCGGCCGGGGGAGGGGGAGGGGGAGGTGTCTTGATCTGTTCGGTCATGGGCACTTCCTCATCCAGTAGCTCATCAACGTTCATCGAAACGTCATAATCATTGCCGTTCTCATATGTTTTCCATTCCAAAGCCGCGTAGACAATGCCTAGGGTCAAGGCCAACCCCAAGACAAAATAAAGACCGCTATTTCTACCTACATCCGCTTTCGGATTCTTTTTTGGTTCCATATCTCTAAATTTTAACGTTCGCTAATTTAACCAATAATTTAAAACAAATGCAAATACTCCTTTTTAATTTCAGGTCAAGGGCCTATTAACATTTCATGTACACTAACCATTACCTGGGGCAAACCCAATTTGACGTATCGGGACATACATTCTCCAAAAGAGCTCCTTTTCCAGTCAAATCCATCCTAAAATCCATGCCACCACCACTACTTAGCGTCCTTTTCCTTAAAAATGCGACGCCGGGTCAAAAGAAGTCCCACAAAGACCCCTGAGGTGTTCGCAAGGGCATCCATAAGGTCCCCTTGCCTTGTAACGGTTATCCTACTTTGTAGGACCTCAATAATAATGCCGAAAACCGCAAGAATGATGGCGCATGTCCATAGGGTTCCATTGGTCGGCCATTTTCCAGGAAATTGTTCCCTCAGCGCCAAAAGACATAAAATAATCGCGACAAAGTAAAAGATAAAATGGATAATCTTATCCAGATGGGGCACCTCTATCCCCATGAAACCACCATGCCCCTTAAATGTTGCCAGGCTAGCCCAGGTAATCAACCCCATCCAACATATAAAAGCCAGGGCAAACCCTTTTTTTTTACCCACCGATGAGTTCTTTATACGCTTCGGAAGTGAGCAGGCCATCCACTTCGGAGGAGTCCGCAATTTTCACCTTAACCATCCACCCCTCACCATAGGGATCGGTGTTCACTTTCTCCGGGTCATCCTCTAGGACTTCATGGAACACTATAATTTCACCTCCCAAGGGCAAAAACAAGTCTGAAACTGTCTTGACGGCCTCAACGGTACCGAACACCTCATCCTTGTCCAAAGTCTCATCAAGGGTCTCTACCTCAACATATACAATGTCTCCTAGTTCTCCTTGGGCAAAATCGGTAATGCCCACATCGGCTACATCACCTTCAATACGCACCCATTCGTGATCTTTGGTATACTTTAATTCTGATGGAATATTCATTTCACGCGTTTGTTTTATTGTTTTCTCCAAATCATGGTATGGGCAAATGTAGGTTTTAAAAAACGAAGTACAAAGTTAGGTGCCGGATGCCGGACGCTAGACATGAGATGTAGGAGTTATAGGAGTTAGGGGTTAGGGGTTAGGACGATTTAAGACGTAGGACTTTAGGCTCTTTTAAACTTTAAGACTTTCAATCTTAGAACTTGGAGGTTCTACAAAACTATATCCAAGCGAAAACAACAAAACTTCTAATTCCCGAAATTGTAGCGAAGTGTAAAGCCCGCATTAATGGTCGTCTGCGGGAAAGCTGTTGACACAGCAAACTTGGAGAACGAATGATCATAAAAGAACAGGGCGTTCAGGTTTTTGGTCAGGGCATAATCCGCCGTGAACTTGA
>JBFOLQ010000144.1:0-6680 GCA_040830145.1 Flavobacteriaceae bacterium
AAGACCGAAAAATTTTTTAATGTTTTTGTCATCCCCCCCCCCCTCCGGGGGGTGTGGGACGCGAGGGTAATATATTTTGGTGGTTTTTGACTTCATCTTTTTTTTGACTGTTTAAATCTCCAAAAAGGTAATGTGGGTTTAAAAAAATTGTTTGCCCGTTATTAAACCCGCCACAATCTTATTCACAAATTCATCGATTACGGGGAAAGTAGGGTCCTTGAGGCTCTTGGAGGCCGCTTCAACGGAATCGGCCATCATCAGTATGGCGGTCTCCTTGGAAAACGGCAAGGGACCCGGATATGTAAACTGCGCCGGATCCACCGAAGGATTCTGTTCCTCTTCCTTTTTATAAAAGGAATATACCAAGGTATTGCCATGGTTCGTCCGTATAAAATCAATGACCCTATCAGGCAGATTGTTCTTTTTCGCCAGTTCTATTCCCTTAATCACATGATCAATGATGATTTTGGCACTTTGAACGGGTGCTATTTCGTCATGGGGATTCAAATTGGTAATTTGATTCTCGGTAAAATAGGTGGGGTTTTCCATCTTGCCAATGTCATGGTACAATGCCCCTACCCTTACCAGAAGTGCATTGGCCCCAATTTCATTGGCCGCTGCCTCGGCCAAATTGGCCACCTGCAACGAATGGTGGAAGGTCCCTGATGCCTTATTGGAAAGTTCTTTTAATAGTTTTGAGTTTGTATCGGACAGTTCCAACAGGGATACATCGGAAACCAATCCGAACAATTTTTCATAAATATAGATAAGCGGTTGTACAAAAAGGGTAATCATCCCATTTAAGAAAAACAATCCCAAGACATACCACTCAATATTCCTGAAACTCGCCTCATGGATGCTATGGAAAGCTAGGTAGGCCACGATGTACATCAAGGTAATCTGTCCGACCGAAATAAAAAGGTTCGCCCTTTTATATAGCTCAGAAACCGTTAGGACGGCAACAATACCCGCCATAATCTGCAAAAAGATGAACCCGAAACTATTGGGTACCACAAAACCTAAGATCAAGACGGTGAGTACATGTGCAAAAAGTGCCAAGCGTGCATCAAAAAACGTTTTCAGTATCAGGGGAAGAATGCACAAGGGCACTACAAAGACCAGTTTTTCATTAAACTTGACGGTCATGATGGTTGCAATCACCATCAGTAGGATATTAAAAAAAATAAAGGTGACTTTTGTATTGTTGGCAAAAACGACGGGTCTGTACCTTTTGAGAAAAAAGAGCAACATAATCAGTACCAAGGCCACCAAGACCGTATACCCGGCTATGATGAAATATTGGTTCTGTGCGGTCCATAGTTCCGATTCATATTCATCCTTAAGCGAATTCAGCACCTTGAAGTTATCGGCCTCCACCACCTCGCCCCTGGCAATGATCAATTTCCCCTCATCCACGGTACCGCGGGTAGTTGACAACTTGGCCAGCGCATCCAAAACCGCCTTATCCGTAAGGCTCTTGTCATAAAAGACATTGGGCTGTAGCGTTTCAAAAAAAAGATTGTTCAACGCAAATTGAAAATCCTTCAGGTCATACCTTAAGACCACTTGCCCTACCTTTTGTTCCACTTCCCGCAGTTCAAAGAAGTCATCGGCCTTGACCCTTCGGGCCTTGCTATTGCGGACAAGGAATACATCCCCTAAAAAATCCGTTCTTTCTGTCCTCCCCAGAATGCCATACGTAAAGACATCATCCATCACCTCCTTTGAGGCCTGATAAATAACTTTCTTTCGGGACTGGGAAAAGTTTTGGTCGCTAAATGAAGCTTCAAAAAGGGAATCGAATCCCGATTTCACCTTTTGTGCTATATCTGCATCGAACCGATAATAAGGCAGCTGTCTTTCCCGAATTGACTTTTCTTCAGCGGCCAATTCCGCCTCCGTCTTCTTAATGGGAAAGTCAAAGGGCGCATAAAGGTTTTCATACTGCCATGGTTTCCCCTTTTGAAATTCGTATTTAAACTTTCCTCCCTTAGGGAAAAAGAACACAATCACAAAAATGGACGCTACATATAGAAAGTACTTATAGATGGCGGATTGGTTCCTAAACAGGGATTCCAAAAAGTTTGACATAGTGTTCCAAAAATAGAAAATATTGTGGTCACAATCCTATTTTTACCCTGTAGACCACCTTTAGGTTGTTCTATATTTTAGTATTTTCGCAGCTGGAAAATCCCTAATTGGGAAGGTGTAATCCTCCGTATTTTAGTAATCAGGGCAACTATTTATAATGGTGTATGATGCATGTACGGTCCAGGAAATGAAATAATGTCATTGTACAGATAGGGCTCCTTCTTTTTTAGGATGCTCTTTTCGCCCACTAAAATTAGGGGGCTATAAAACCGGTATGATTATGTACCGGATGGAAAACAATAAAAACAAACACATGAAACAGGTGGTAATCGTATCCATGGCCAGAACGCCCATTGGTAGTTTTATGGGAGGGTTGTCCTCCATTCCTGCGCCGAAGCTGGGCGCCACTGCCATAAAAGGGGCACTGGATAAAATCAATTTGGATCCCAAACTGGTCGACGAGGTCCTTATGGGCCATGTGGTACAGGCCGGTACGGGTCAAGCTCCGGCCAGACAGGCTGCCATTTTTGCAGGGATTCCCGATACGGTGCCCTGTACCACTGTCAACAAGGTATGTGCCTCTGGTATGAAAAGTGTAATGCAGGCTGCCCAATCCATCGCCTTGGGCGAAAATTCCATCGTAGTGGCCGGGGGCATGGAAAACATGAGTCAGATACCCCATTACATGCACCTAAGAAATGGAAAGAAGTTTGGACCTGAAACCATGGTTGACGGGATGCAAAAAGACGGTTTGGTGGATGTCTATGACCAAAATGCCATGGGCGTGTGCGCCGATGCCTGTGCCAAAGAATACGATTTTAGCCGTGAGGATCAAGATGCCTACGCCATTCAGTCCTACGAGCGTTCAGCATTGGCGTGGAAGGAAGGCAGGTTCAAGGATGAAGTGGTGCCAGTGGAAGTTCCACAACGAAAGGGAGACCCTATTATCATTGCTGAGGACGAGGAATTCAAGAATGTCCGTATGGAAAAAATTCCACAACTACGACCCGCTTTCACCAAAGAGGGTACTGTTACCGCAGCCAATGCTTCCACTATCAATGATGGAGCCGCAGCCCTTGTGCTGATGAGCGCTGAAAAAGCCCAAGAGATGAACCTAAAGCCTTTGGCCACCATAAAAAGTTATGCCGATGCCGCCCAGGAACCCAAATGGTTCACAACGGCCCCTGCAAAGGCTTTGCCCAAGGCGTTGAACCGTGCGGGCATCACTATAAAGGAAGTGGATTTCTTTGAATTCAACGAAGCTTTTTCGGTGGTAGGCCTTGCCAACATCAAACTTTTGGAACTTACCGATACCCATGTGAACGTAAATGGAGGGGCCGTTTCATTGGGACACCCCCTAGGATGCTCCGGTGCCCGTATATTGATTACCCTTATCAGCGTACTGCACCAAAACAATGGCAATATAGGCGCTGCGGCCATATGTAACGGAGGCGGTGGAGCCTCGGCCATGGTAATAGAACGCAACTAGCCAGCCCCTGCCCATGCAGTATGGCATTTGTCATTTAAGCATCGTTCCCATAAGATCTGTGGCGGACGATACCGGGGAAATGATTTCCCAATTGTTGTACGGTGAACATTTCAAGGTCATTGACGAACGTAAGTACTGGTTCAAAATCAGAACCGCCTTTGACCAATGTGTGGGTTGGGTGGCAAAAAACCAGATATCCCTTATTAATGAAGCTGATTACACGAAAATAGAATCGAGCCACCACCATCATTGTTCCAAGGACTTGATTGCACATGTGGAACACAAGGATCTCTCTGGCTTGATGCCCATTGTGCTGGGATCTTCCCTACCCCAAAATTGTTTGGAAGGTATTTTTGAGGGAAATACCAACGGACCCAACGAACCGAAAACGGAAGTGGTAGGGACCGCCTTGTTATACCTGAACGCCCCTTACCTTCATGGAGGACGCACCCCTTTTGGGATTGACAGTGCCGGCTTGGCCCAAATGGTCTATAAAATGGTCCACTGTCTTATTGCAAGAACACCCCATGAACAGGCCCAACAAGGTGTTCCTCTCAGTTTTATTGAGGAAAGTGAGGCCGGGGACCTGGCCTTTTTTGACAATAATGAGGGCATTATTGACCATGTGGGCATCATCATGGACAACAATTACATCATACATTCTTATGGAAAGGTCCGTATAGACCGCTTGGACCATACAGGCATTTTCAATGCCGAACTCAAAAAATATACACATAAGCTTAGGGTCATCAAAAAAATCATATAGAACCCGTCTTAAGTTGTAACATTCAAGACGAGTCCATAAAAAAACTCCGGCTGATAGCCGGAGTTTTCCAAATTTTGAATTTTTTGAGGTGTACTGTCCTGATTATTCCCCCAATAATTTCTTTATACGCATGAAATTCTCATTGTCACTCAAGGCCCCATATATGTTCTTCAACTGCGTCAATATCCCTTGATTGCCAGGATTTGATTTCAATGCTTTTTCCAAGACTTCTGCTCCTTGCTTGAACAAGTTGTCCTTTTTGGCCTTCAGCTCATCATATTTGGCCGCATCCGCCTTGGACATTCCCAAATTGTTCATTTCATCGATAAGACCATTGCCCTCGTTCACATAGGTCGTGGAAAGGTTTAGGTAGGCATTGGTATAATTGGGATCAATTTCAATGGTCTTGCTATAAGCAGCCCTGGCCTCGGATAAATTCTCCTGCTCCATATTGATGACCCCTATATTATAATGCAAGTCTGGGTTATTGGGGGCCATGGTAGCCGCTTTCCCCATAAGCTCCTTGAACTTATCCTTATTTCCCATTTGGTAATGTAAATTGGCCTCGTTCAAAACAAGGTTCACATCATCGGGGTTGCTCTCACTTGCTGCCCTATACGCTTCCAAGGCTTTTTCATTTTGCCCCAATTGGGTATAGATCAAAGCAATATTCTTAACAATCTCAGCCTTCTTTGAAGGCGTTTTCTCATCAACGGGATCTTTGTAAGTGCCTGATTTTACCATGAGGTCCCGTTGTACCTTTTCCATTTCCTCTACTTCCCCCGTCTCAATATTGGTAGCCTTATAGACCATGGCACTACCATCGTAACCAATTTTTTGAAGTTCCTCGTAATACCCGAGGGCGTCTTCATAATGTCCTCCATTCACAGCACTACCTGCCGCGAAATATAGGTAAGAAGTGTCCTGGGGACTCATTGAAAATGCCGAATGGAGTTTTTCGGCTGCCTCCTTATAGTTTTTCGCTTGGTTATCAGAAATGGCCGAATTGACCAAATCAGCGGTAAGGGTCTGGATACGTTGTTGGGTATCACTTGAATATTTTCCTTTTCCACCCTCCAGATCCAACACTTTGGTAAAGGAGGAAGCTGCTTCGGAAAAAGCGGCATTATCCCCTTGCTTGGCCAAATCGGCATAGGTCGGTCCCCTCAAGTAGTAATAGTGGGCCTGGATTTTGGCATCAGCCCCGGATACCATGCCCTGAATACCCTCAAGCGTGGATTTCGCCTCAGCGGAATTGCCTCCCTTTAAGGCCTTTTCAACCGCCTTCAATTCCTTTTTTTGGGAATGGGCCACCATGGAAAATGCCAAGGTCGCCAGTATCAAAATTTTAGTTTTCATTTCAAAAAGTAATTAAAAAATTAGTGTTTACTGATTTATTATTTATTCCTCACTATCATCCTTATCAAGAGCCGTGCCATCTCCTGTATCGACCTCAATGTTCATAATATCGGTATCCTCCATGGGGTCGTCTTCCCGCATTACCTTGGCGACCGCCGCTATGGAATCATTTCCCTTAAGGTTGATAAGCCTTACTCCCTGGGTAGCACGTCCCATGACCCTTAAGTCTTCCACACTCATTCGGATGGCAATGCCCGACTTGTTAATGATCATCAGATCGTCCGTATCGGTCACGTTCTTGATGGCGACCAATCCTCCCGTTTTATCCGTAATGGAAATGGTCTTTACACCCTTACCACCCCTATTGGTGATCCGGTAATCCTCAATGTCCGAGCGCTTGCCGTACCCATTCTCTGAGACAACTAGGATATTATCCTCAAAATTGTTGACAGCGACCATGCCCACGACCTCATCATCATCATGGGCCAAGGTAATGCCCCTTACCCCAGAGGCATTGCGTCCCATAGGCCGTGTCTTGCTCTCCTCAAAACGGATGGCCTTTCCAGATTTAAGTCCAAGCAGAATCTCGCTGGTTCCCGTAGTGAGCTTGGCTTCCAATAATTCATCGCCTTCCCTGATCCCTATGGCATTGATACCATTCTGGCGAGGACGGGAATATTGCTCCAAGGAGGTCTTTTTCACGACCCCTTTCTTCGTTGCCATAATCACATAATGGCTGTTTACGTATTCCGTGTCCTTCAAATCCTGGGTACAAATAAAGGCCTTTACCTTATCTTCCCTATCAATATTTATCAAGTTTTGAATGGCCCTTCCCTTTGAGGTACGACTCCCTTCGGGAATCTCAAAGACCCGCATCCAAAAACACTTGCCCTTTTGGGTAAAGAAGAGCATATATTGGTGATTGGTCCCTACAAAGAGATACTCCAAAAAATCCTCGTTTCGGGTAGAGGAGGC
>JBFOLQ010000145.1:0-10042 GCA_040830145.1 Flavobacteriaceae bacterium
GGGGGTTGTAGGTACTGCTGGTGCCATTGCCGGTGACATTGGCCCAACCACTGCTCCCATTGTTGGAATATTGCCATTGGTAGCTATAGTTGGTAGTGCCCCCCGTAGGGTCGGTGCTGCTGGTGAGCACATCGGGATCCCCATCGTAACAGATGGTATCGGCCCCGCTGATGGCCCCGGCCGTAAGGTTGGCCCGCACCATGATCTTTACCGCAGCGGTGTATTTTGTCTGTCCGCAAGACTGTACTTCCCGTCGGTACCAACTGTCGGCATCAAGGCCCGCGGGTGGGTCATAACTGGCGCTGGTGGCCCCAGTGATATCTTGCCAGCCCGAACTGCCATTGGTGGAGTACTGCCATTGGTAGCTATAGTTGGTAGTGCCCCCCGTGGGGTTGGTACCGGTAAGCTCATCTGGGTCACCATTATAGCAAATGGCATCGACCCCGTTGATGGCCCCAGCCGTAAGGTTGGCCCGTACCGTTACCTTCACCGTATTACTATATGCCTCCCCGTTTTCGTTACAGGCCTGCACCCTCCTTCGGTACCAGCGGTTCCCCGTGAGTCCTGATGGGGGGTCATAGGTACTATCGGTGCCATTGGTGGTGATGTTGGTCCAGCCCCGGTTTTCCGAAATCTTTATTTGCCACTGGTAGGAATAGCTACCATCACTGCCACTGGCATCAGTATCACTTAAGAACGCTTCGGGATCACCATTGTAACAGATGATCTGGTCTTCGCTTATGGTCCCACCCGTTAGGGCCGGTACTCCGGCATTGATCACAATGGAGGCGCAATCAGAAGTACAGCTCACCTGGCTCCCCGATTTGGCAAAATATGTGGATTCCTTGGCGCATAGGGTGTAGGTCTGTCCCGGAAGTACCGTAAAGGTAGCGCCTGCCCGTTCCACAAGACCTGAGGATGGGGTCAGGATATACTCAAGGCCACTATCGTAATTGTCCACGGTGAACTCCCCATTGGTCTGGGAGCATGAAGGCTGTACTATGCCAATAATGTCGGGTTCATCGGGGGTGGTGGGCTGTGGGTCCAGCTCCACCGAATTAGAGGGAGCCGAGGTACCGTTTGCGTTGGAGGCCGTCACGGTATAGGTCTCCCCCGCGGGAACCGTAAAGGTATCACCGCTTCTGCTAGTTCCAGTGGACGGACTTATGGCATAGCCCAGGTTTGTGTCATAGGGATCAATCTTGATCTGCCCATTGGCATTGCTACAGGTAGCCTGGGCGAGAATGGAGATCACCGGCTTGGCAGGAGGTGGTCCCGAGCTCACGGTTACCTGGCGTTTTATTTGTGACTCAGCACCTGTGAGCGGTTCATACACGTAACGTACCAGATACACTCCGGGTGTGGTCCATTTCACCGTGACCTCGGTCGCACTTTGGGCTGGGGACGACTGTATCTGCCCCCCAGTGCCCACAGACCAAGAATAATTCTGGACATTGGTTCCATTGAGATTTATCTTATAGGTAAAGATATCGCCCACGTTGGCCGTTTTGGGCCCTGAGGTAAAAGAGGGCTGTGCATATAGGGCCATTGGGAGGGCCAACAACAAAAATAGAATCAGTTTCTGCCCGTATGGGGTATGTGTGTTACAAATGGTTTTCATGGGTTGTGGTCTTAATCGGGGCTTGGTCAGTTTGTTGGTAGTTTGGCGAAATCGTATGTATGGTCTGTTAGCAGATGACCTTGTGCGTCTCGTACCGATGAGAGTTTATGGAAGGCATCATAATCGTAATATGTTGTATTGCCCCTTGGATCTGTGATACTGGTGACCCCGATGGAGGGGTCATGGGTATAAGTGGTCACCATGGCAGTGGGCAATACTTTTCGAAGGGCATCCAGGGCTTGTCGAAGGGCTCCTTCCCTACCCACATACTCCTTGTTGTCATTGCCATCGGTGGTATCAAGTGTACGGTCATCATCCGCATCTGAAAGGGCCCGTATCCCAGCCACGGTATTGTACGCGGTGGGAAGACCAGCCATAGCGGTCTCCACCTCGGCCAGGGTCATATTCGTTATTTTGGCAATGGGATACCTACGGTCATAGCCCCAAATATAACAGACAGCTGGAGCGTTTTCCCTAGCGGTCTGTTTTAGGTTACCATTGGGATAGTACCCAAAGAAAAATTGTTGGGTGGCCCCGGTACCTTTTTGTACGCTTAGGGTTTCCGGTAATACAATATTATCTGCCACCGTGGAATACTGCTGTATCTGCTTTGATACCGGTGTTTCCACAGTGGTACCATTGGCATCGGTCTTTACGAGGGTTACGGTAGTGGCCATTTGTGCCACCAAATTGTTCTTGTCAACCAAATCCTGGGAACCGGGCACCTCCAAATCCCCAGGATACGTATGTTCAGTGGCAATGGTCTCCCCCTTGCTGGTAACAGTGGTGGACCGTCGTAATAGATAATGGTTCTCCAGCCCACTGTACTCATTATCTTGTGTGGTCACCATCTCCTCCCCATCGAGCACCGTAGTGGTCCTGGTAGTGGGTACCAAGAGCGAACTTCCCTGGGCCACGGTCATTTCCAGATCATAAATGGCCCCTTTGTTGAAGAACGAACAATCGTAATTGGGATCTTCACACTCATAAGGAAATGTCCATCCACAGACGGGGTCGGCCCCCCGCCAAAATGGATCTACAAAAAATGACGAATAAACGCCAATTCTTGCCTGGGTATAGAAGGGTTCAAAATAACCATTGCCCAAATTTCTGATGGCAAAGGCGTGAAATCTTTTTTCCGGATTGACCTTTACGTAAAAACCAATCACGGTAAGGTTCTTTTTATTGTCGTAAAAGGTCTCTTTAGTGGATACGGTGTTGCCCCCATTATCTTTGGCCGTAATGAGCCTTGGTCGTCCCGCTTGGTCATTATTGGCAAAGAAGTTAGCGTTGGGTGGGACCCCATTGGAGAAAATTCCTGAGTTTCCTTTGTAGAATTCATGCTTTAGATGACCGTTTTGGGAATCTCCTTCCCGTATCTCGTACACAGTACGATAAGTGATGTGGGGTTGCTGCCCCCCTGAACTATGGCCTATTCTGTTTACAAAGGTGATATCATAGGCTTTACAAGGATTGGAGTTCACATTACCAATCGGCGGTGTCAGGCCCACAGCTTTTGAAAAATACGCCAAGTGGGGACGAAAATGGATGCCCCCCGAGGATCGGGTACCATTGAGTTCGTCCAAGTACATGTAGCGCTTGCTACTGGCAACACTGTTCTGACCATCATAATCCCTAATCCTGGCAATTCTCAGCCCAGCCCGTGGCAATGCACCTTCCCCAACCTCTCCACTGGTAATGATCTCCTCTCGCCATACCTTGAGGGTCACGTCAGTATTTGAGGTCATATCGCCCACGACCACTGTAGCTTGGTAACAGCCAGGTTCCAAATATGTCCTCTCCGTATACCCGTTGGAACCCGTTGCCGCCCCACCTTGTCTATCCCAGACTACGCCCCTGGGAAGGGTTGCGCAGTATGGGTCATCCATATCAATGATCTGCCCATAGGGTAAGGGTGGTTGACTGCAATTGTCCAAAACGGTACGGGATCTCCTAATAAGAAAAGAGTGCGTGATATTTCCCCCGTTGGTAATGAACTCGGTAATATGGTAATATCCCGCCTGGGGAATGTCAAAAACAGTGGA
The DNA here is from genome assembly GCA_040830145.1 of Flavobacteriaceae bacterium. GTDB lineage: Bacteria > Bacteroidota > Bacteroidia > Flavobacteriales > Flavobacteriaceae > JBFOLQ01. The sequence goes on from JBFOLQ010000145.1 coordinate 3,667, forward strand.
GACAACTTTGGGGGGGCGGGGATATACATCTTGGCAACAGGGTCCACAAGTAGTATTGGGATCGGTACCTGAACTGACCGAAACAGTTCCATACGTTACATTGGACAGTTCCTCTTCATTGGCATCCGTTTGGTCATAAGGTGAAGTGTTGGCCTCGTACTCAAACTCTGTATAACCTTTGGTGGGGTATATGATTTTTGTGAGCATGCCCACGTTGGCCTTGTCCGCATCGGGACTCCTGTCAGCTCCCAAAAATTCGTAGTTGCCATATGTTTTATAAGGGTACAATACCGGATTGTCAATCCCATTGTAGTGCCCCATATAGTCCTGTGCCCTAGAGTAGGTTGGAGGCATATCCCCTGGCTTATGGTACTCAAAGGTGTAGTCTTGATGCGGGGAATCGTCCTTCGAAACAATACGGATCCCCTTGAGCTGTAGACGCATTTCCTCTTCCTGGGCATCAGCTTCATCATTGCCAAAGTAACAATGGTCAAAATGTATCTTGCTTAGAAGATCACTGTCATCGCCAAAACCATCATATAGGTTCAAGGTCTCTATGGCCGAATCAATATCCAGGTCACGGCGATCTCCCAAATCCAGGGCCACAATCTGTTTTCCGTTGCGGGCAATAGAGGTCAGAAGTTGTTGGGTGATGTAATAGGTGGGTGCAAAATTATAAAAAGGGGCCACTGGTGTTGTGTCGGGAGTTTCTTTATTGACCTCTATACTGGCAAAGGAAACCCCTGATACTGATATCGGCTGGTTCCACCGGGCGGATAGGTACCCAAATTCGTATATGTCCTTTAGGTTACTGGATTCTATTTTGGTCAAGACCCAAGAGGAATTATATCTCTTAAGAATACCGTAAATGTTGTCCCCCGTATCGTTGCCCTGGGCCTCGGTCTCCTCTGCCAATCCAAAATAAAACTTAGTCCCATCCTCATGGGTCACTATCCATGAGGCCAAGCTTTGGGTCGCTAGGGAATTGTCGTCACTTGATTCCACAAATGTGGCCTCCACTTTGATTCTGGGATTCTTTAAGGTCCTGGGGTATACGCCATCCTCATCATACTGAAAAATAATATAATCATTGATTCCCAATACATTTAGGCTGTAATAGTCGGGTTGGGCATCCACTTTATTGGTCCCTAGGTCTTCCAAAAATTGCGCATACTCAAGGGTCGCTTCGGCTGAGGTAAAGCGCGTTCTTTCCTGTTTATACTTTATAATCTTTTCACGTACCCCTTGCTGCATGATAGTCCAATATTTACTGGGAGAGGAAACATTGTAATCATCTGGAAAACCGTTGGTAATTCTAGAGATACGTCCTCCGACATTAAGGTTCCAGCCCAGACCAACTTGTGTGGCCAATTGCTCAACCTTAATGGCCGTCCCGTCATAGGTAAGTGCAATAGGGAGGTCCAACTCGTTCCCCTTAAAAGTATGCAAGGGAATTTGAACGTTGGGAGTTCCCGTATAAAGGGAAACGGGAGTGTTTCCATATTTTTGGAACGCCATGGCCTCCGGGGAATTGGGAATCTGCAGCATTCTGTCCAATTGGTCCTCATAAGGTTTTTGACCATAGGTGACCAGCCCTACGAGCAATACTGATGCAGCGATAAACTTGTTCATGATAGGTGTTTTGTAATGGGTTGGTTGCTATATATGGATATGCCTAGATTACTCTTGGGTAGCCTTCAGTTTCCTTACTTGCTTCTCCAATTGTTCGGTTCTATACTCTTGGAACCCCATTCTTTTCTCCTGATCCAATATGTATAGGGTCAACTCCTCCAATTTCTCCAAGAGCAGTCGGTTCATCTCCCCTAGGTCCAGGCCGTTGGCCTCCACTTCAGTGGCAGAGGGTATATTGGGCAAGTGGCCCTTTTCGGCAATATGTTGCCGTACTTCCTCCAGGGTGGGAAGGTCATGGGCCTCGGTAAAGACATAATCGGGCCAATTGGCCGTCTCCACCTTCACTTTTTTGGCGCGGATGTCCCCATTTACGGCCAATTTGTAGGCTCCTGGCGTACTGGTGCCTATGCCCACGTTACCAGTGGTGTAGTGCAGGCGGGCATCGCTCTCCTTGGTCCAGTGGCCGCCGGTGGTGGGGGGTTGTGTGGTTCCCGTTACCTCTACGGTCGCCTGGGCCGATATGGTGTTGTTGCTGACAGAGGTGGCCGTGATGGTCGCGGTCCCTTGCGATACCCCGGTAACAACTCCAGAACCGTCCACTGTGGCCACATCTGTATCGGTACTGCTCCAACTAAGGCTCTTGTCAGTGGCATCGCTGGGGGTCACCGTAGGGGTCAAGGTCCCTGTCCCACCTGTATCTATCGATAGACTGGTGGGTGATAGGGACACCCCTGCCACGTCCACGGTATTGCTCCCTTGTTTGAACAGCTCTATAGCGTTCACAATGGGGTCATTGCTCACCTTGGTAAACTTGATGACCAGGTCACCTCCTGTGACATTCAGGTCCTCGGCCGTTAGCTTGGCCACTTTTTTGGCTCCATCCAATGGATTCGAACTATTGTTTTGAAGCGCGGCCTCGGTCATGATATTATAATTGGTACGGGTGAATGCACCGTTATGGATATCAATATTGAACTTTCTGGTATCCCAATTGGAGTTCTGTACACCATGGAAGGGTTCAGCAAAATGAAGGATTACCCTGTACTCTCCGCTCTCTAGGTTATGGAAGGTATAACTGAACTCAGATCCAAGATTCCTGTTCATATACCTAAATTTCAAATAAGGCTCCTGTAGTTCCGGGGCAACGTATTGGAGATTGGTGTACGCACCCGAACCGGCACTGAAAGACACATCACTGTTGGAGACATCCGCTTCATAGACATAGCCATCGGCACCTGTTTCCTGCCCACCTCCGCAATTGATGCGTTTGATGAGTTGGTCCTGTCCAAAAGAAGTGGTGGAACATAAAAAAATGGCACCTATGGCCATAAGAAATGATTTGAGGGGCATTTTTAGGACTCTATATCTCAAGAGTCCCAGAACATTGTTTTTCATGATGGTTTTGTTGAAATGAAGAAAAGAATCGCGTATCATGTGGATTGGTTTTGGGTCTAAATGCGTTTGGGCAATAGACTTACATCCTTACGGCGAAATCCCCATATTAGTATTTAAAATCCTACGAATGTTGTGAAATACTATTAAAATGTTGTGAAAACCTAATTTGCAAATGACTGATTATCAATAATATATAAGAATATTCTTACAAACATGGTTTTCATGCCCATACTACCACCCCAATCACCGAGCACGCCTCCCCTATCCCCACACTCCGGAAGCGGTCCTTCTTCGTATTCCCAAAACTTCCATGCCACCCAGCTCCCATCCATGGAAAACCATCCGGGCCTTACCCCACCCCATCAAGGTTTCCATAGGCCCCCATTTTCCAGAAAAATACACTAAGGAAAAAAAGGGTAACATACCGCGCCAAAGGACCGTCCATAGGCTGCTGATCGATGAACGGCACATTATTTTGTAAGTCGTTTCTGTCATTTTTCAATTTTTTAACAATTTTTCCCAAAAGCCCTATTATTTCTAAGGTTTTTTGTTAGTCCAAAGCGATTGGTGATCACTAATTTGCAGCAAAGACAGGAAATTTGTACTACCAGTTTGCCATAGTGGATCCCGATGCTACCTCCCAATTACAGTTGGAGCATTTCTTGGATGCACATGGTGACTTTAGCTGCTCGGCGGTGGCAAAGAATGCTGATGAGGGGTTGAATATGATCCTAAAGTACTCCCCTGACATTGTGTTCATCAACCTGAACGATCGGGCGGCCGAGTTTTTTAGAATGGTGGCCGACCTACACCAATATCTTACCAAATTACCATATATCATAGGGCTATCCAAGACCACGGACCACGCCTATGGGGCCATTAAGAACAGTTTTTTTGATTACTGGCTCATGCCCTTCAACGAGTTTGACATCAGGAAGTCCATCCTGCGGCTCCATAAGCAAATGCCCCAGGGCAAGGAGCCCCAAATGCTCTGCCTGAAATCGTACAGTGATTTTCAGTACATCAACACCAATGACATTTTATATCTACAGGCGGACAACAACGCCACCGATTTTGTCATGGTGGACGGAAGCGTCAACAACGCCTTCAAGACCCTCAAGACCTTTGAGCAACAATTGCCCGATAATTTTGTGCGCATCCACCAGAGTTATATCGTGAACACCGACTATGTTTCGCGCATCAATTATGGCAAGCACCAATGCACCTTGGCCTCCCAAGGCAGACACCTTCCCTTCTCCCGATCGTACCGCACCAATGTGGACGCCCTTAAGAACAAATTGGCCAAAAAGGCATTGCCCGCAATCAACTGACAAAATCCTCTCAGATTTAAGGCGAATACTGCCGTAGGTCCGTCAATTACTACCACTTGCCCCATTTTCTATTAAAGCACTCCCCGATATAGTAGCTTGGTTTCCTTAATGAATCAACTTTAGTGTTAACTTAAATTTTTAGTACAATGAAAAAGGCTATTAGTATTATGAGTGTGATGGTGTTAAGTGTGGGGCTGTTCTCTTGCGAGGCAGAAACCTCCGTGGAGGAAACTGAGGCCCTTTACCAGCTGCAGGATGTAGAGGCAACAGATGATGATCAAAATGATTCTGAAGTCAGAGACGACAATTAAACTTTACTAAATATTTTAGCGAAGCCCCAACCTAGTTTGGGGCTTTTTTGTTACCTTTTGGGGCCAAACTATTCGGAGAGCGATCGTGTTTCTTAAAAGACAGCTTCTTTTCGGGATGTGTTTCCTATGCCTGTGTTGCAGCACGGGCGATGACACCGCTATAGCCCCCCAGGACCCTTTGGAGGAACGCTTGCAAGAGGCCGAAACCCTGGAAAAGCCCCAACGGGATTCCGTGTACCGCCAATTGTTTCAAGAGGCGACACAAACCCAAATGGATTCGGTACGGCTCCAACGCCTTTCCGCCCTATCCTTAAAATTTATTCGCAAGGCCGATTCCGCCCTTTTCCGGCAGGTCAACACCCAGGCCATGGCCGAGGCCGAACGGCAGAAAGATACCACTGCCCTAGCAGAGGCCTGTTGGGACCTGGCTATTTTCCTACGGGATTACAGTATCCCGGACAGTGCCTTTTACCACTACTCCAAGGCCCAACGGCTCTACCAAGCCCAGGGGGATGATTTCAATTCCGGTAGGATATATATGAACATGGCCATAGTACAGACCGATATCAAGGACTATACGGGCAGTGAGATTACCACCTTTAGGGCCATTCGCCTGTTACAGCCCCTGGAAAAGCACAAACAATTGTACCGCTGTTATAACAACCTGGCCATAGGCACCAAGTTTTTGGGGGAATACGATCGGGCCCTCAGCTACTACCAAAAGGCCCTGGAACATGTTCAACAAATTGGGGAAGACAACTCAATTTTGCGCTTGGGAACATTAAATAATATTGGGACCGTTTATCAAGAAATGGAAGACCACCAAGCTGCCCTTCCCTATTTTGAAGAGGTCTTACAGACACCCAAGCTGCAAACAGAAAAACCGGATCTATATGCTCGGGCCATGGCCAACCATGCCTTTAACCGTTTTAAAGTGGGACAAAATCAAAATGTTGAAGCCGACTTGCAAAAGGCACTGGACCAACGAATTTCATTGGGAATTCAGGGAGATATTGCCGGTAGTTATGCGAAACTGGCCGAATATTATTTGGTCAGAGGGGATAGTCTAAAGGCAATATCCAATGGAGAAAAGGCGGTACAGGCAGCCAAAAAAGCTAATAACAATCAAAGATTATTGGGTACCTTAACATTATTGGCCAAAGCAGATGGTACGCGTGCCCATATCTATGACAAAGAGTACATTCGAATAAATGACAGTCTGCAAATTGCGGAACGTAAGATCCGTGACAAATTTGCCCGAATCCGTTTTGAGACCGATGAGGTAATTGCCGAAAACGAGGCCCTGGCCCGGGAACGGCAATTTTTGACCCTGCTGTCGCTGGCGGCCTTTTTCCTGGCCATGGCGGGTTTTATCATCTTTCGGCAACGGATCAAGAACCAACGCCTGCGCTTTGAACAAGAACAACAGGCCCATAATACCGAAATCTTCAACCTTATGTTGCAACAAAACCAAAAGTTTGAGGAGGGCAAGAAAGAGGAGCAAAAGCGTATTTCAGAGGAACTGCACGATGGGGTACTGGGCAAGATGCTGGGCGCCCGTATGGTGCTTACCGGCCTCAACAAAAAACAGGACGAAGGGGCCATTGCTGAACGGGCCGGGGCCATAGAGTCCCTACGTGCCGTTGAAGTGGAGGTGCGCTCCCTCTCCCATGAACTGAGCCATGCCGCCTATGAAAAAATTCATAA
>JBFOLQ010000146.1:0-6302 GCA_040830145.1 Flavobacteriaceae bacterium
AATAAGGCCTACAATAGTGTTTTTCGGCAAAACCAGTTAAGCATTGGCGTTGTAATACCCATAGAAAACTATGCGCAAGGCCCAGTACCCACTATGAAGGATCATCTTAAAAGAATCCAACATATGGAGCAATTCGGTTTTGCCGCCTTGTGGCTACGGGATGTTCCCTTTCATGTGCCCTCCTTTGGGGATGCTGGCCAGACTTTTGACCCCTTCACTTATTTGGGTTATTTAGCCGGCAAGACAACCCACATAGGTTTGGGAATCGCCAGTATCGCCCTACCCTTGCACCATCCCGTACATGTGGCCAAATCCGCTGCCACCATAGAGCATTTATCGGATGGGAGATTGTTATTGGGCGTAGCATCCGGGGATCGGTATGATGAATACCCGGCCATGGGCCTTGACCATGCCAAACGGGGCGAACTGTTTCGGGATTCCTTTGCGTATATCCGCAAGGCTCAGGATTCCTTCCCCCATTTGGAATCCACAAACTATGGAACCCTACAAGGACATATTGATATACTTCCAAAACCTGTGGGGTCGAAAATCCCCCTATTGATGACCGGATTCAGCCGGCAATCATTGGAATGGAATGCCAAAAATGCTGACGGCTGGATGTCCTACCCCAAAAATCTGTACCAACAACAACATACCATTTCCCAATGGCGGGCACTGATAGAAAAAACACAGGAATACGACAAACCCTTTATGCAACCCCTATACATAGATCTTCATGAAAACGATGATTTTGCTCCCCAACCCATACACTTGGGGTTCAGAACTGGGGCCAACTACTTAACTGAGTATGTGCATCAACTAAAGGAAATTGGGGTCAACCACTTGGCCTTGAACCTTCGATTCAATGGGATGGACATAGAGCAAACCATGGAAAAAATTGCCCAGAAGATATTGCCCCATTTTCATACGGAGATACCAGTAGGCACGTTCAAAAACAACTAACAAGTTCAAACATCATGACCCCAGAAACCTGAAACCTGAAACCTGAAATCATAAGCAATAGTAGGCAGTAGGCAGTAGGCAGTAGGCAGTAGGCAAGTTCAAAAAACAAATGTCATTTGCGTATAATCCCTATAAACTTATAACCCGATACACCATAAACAACAAATCAACAACCAGTAACCCAATAATAGAACAACCCATGAAAACGATATTAATTACAGGAAGTACGGATGGTATAGGAAAACTTACGGCCTTAAAACTGGCCCGGGAAGGTCATCAGGTGTACCTGCACGGAAGAAATGCGGAAAAACTCGCTACGACCATTTCCGAAGTAAAGGATATCGCAAAAAACGAGGACATCAAAGGCTATGTGGCTGACTTCTCAGACCTGGACTCCGTTAAGCACATGGCCCAACAAATCAGCAATGATGTTTCCCATATAGATATTCTCATCAATAACGCAGGGGTATACAAAAGCAACATATCCCAAACTAAAAATGGAGTGGACATTCGCTTTGCGGTAAACTACTTTGCCCCTTATGTATTGACCCGTGCCTTATTGCCCCTCTTGCAAAATGGACAAGACACACGCCTCATCAACCTAAGTTCAGCAGCCCAATCCGCGGTATCCCTTGAGGCCTTACTGGGCCAGGAATCCATATCTGTTGGAGAGGCCTATGCCCAAAGTAAACTGGCCTTGACCATGTGGAGTTTCCATATGGCAAAGTCTGTTCCAGATATCACGGTCATAGCGGTAAACCCAGGGTCTTTGTTGAATACCAAAATGGTAAAGGAAGCCTTTGGAAACCATTGGTCCCCCGCTGATAAGGGAGTGGACATCCTATATGAACTGGCCCTTTCAGAAGACCATAAAGATGCTTCCGGCACATATTTTGACAACGACAAGGGGTATTTTGGAAAAGCCCATCCCGAAGCATATAATAAAAGGGAAATAGACCAACTCATCCAAGTAACGGATACATTTTTAATGGCCTGATTCCCTTCCCCCCGGTTTTCTGGATTGGATGTCCCTCCTTAAGAAAGCCGTAGTGGCAATCGTGTCAATCTTTTGCCCGTCAATCTATAGACGGCATTGGCCACCGCTGCGGCAATGGGACCCAAAGGGGGTTCGCCCACAGGTCCGGGTGTTTCCTTTCCTTGTAAAAGAACCACATCTATTTCCTTGGGGGCATGTTTCATCAGGGCCATATCATACGGTCCATAGATTACGGGGCGCAACTCACTGTCCTCAACGAACATTTGTTCGTGCATGGCGGCACTCATCCCCATGATGACACACCCCTCACACTGGGCCTTGACCTGGTCAGGGTTCACCACAAAACCGGGGTCCATGGCCACCGTCACCTTATGAACAATGATTTCATTTCCATTGACCGACACCTCTGCCACTTGGGCGCAGGGGGTACCCCCATCCACTGAGGCGGCCAAGCCCATGGCACGGCCTTCCACAGGCACATCAACATATCCCGACTTGTCCGCAACGGCTTGAATGACATTTTTAAGACGGGTGCCTGCCATGTCATCCCCTATCTGCGCCAAACGGAAATCCACTGGATTTTTCCCAGCTTTTAGAGCCATACTGTCCATAAAGCTTTCAATGGCGAACGTATTGGCCAACAGGCCCAAGCTACGCCACCAACTGGTGGCAAAGGGCAGATCCACATGCCAATAGACAGATCGGTGGTTGGGTACCTTGGTGTACTGGAGAAATCCACCTCGGATGGCCCCAATATCAGCTCCTAGAATCGAGGGCACGGGATTCGGTACCAAGGCAGAATCATTGCCTACATCACCACTGACAAAATGGTGCTCTAAATGGGCCAATACTCCCTCATCCGTAAGTTCTCCTTTGATAATATGATGGGTAGGCGGACGGAACATATCGTGTTGAAACTCTTCCTTCCTACTAAAAAAATACTTGACCGGTCGTCCCACGGCCTTGGACATCACGGCTGCCTGAACCGCGTGGGGCGTGTGCAATCTTCTTCCAAAGCCCCCGCCGAGGTAGGTGGGCACTACATTTACGCTTTCCACATCCATTCCCAGGCGCTCTGCCACTTCCTTTCGTGTAATCCCTATAACCTGGGTTGAAATAATAACCGTGGCCTTATCATCTTCCACAGCGGCCAATACCCCATTGGGCTCCAATTGGGCATGGGCCCCTATGGGGCTCCGGAACGCCATCATTTCGCCCTCGCCATCCCCCAAGGCATCCCCTTCTTTCTGAATAATGGTTGATTTTCCGTTTCCTACGGTCATGGCCGCCTCTATGTCCGAGGTTTGCCAATCCCGGTCCACATCCCAGGTCACTTGTATGGCATTTTTGGCATTTTCCGCTTCTTGGTAGGTTTCGGCCACCACACCCACGAAATCCCCTTCCTTTACAATCCTGACCACTCCTGGCATCGTCTCAGCCTTGGCCGTATCCGCACTTTTGAAACGGGCCCCTATTTTGGAGGGGCGTACTACGGCACCATAGCACATATTGGGAAGGTGGGCATCCATCCCAAATATGGGGTCCCCAAAGACTTTTGGGGCCAAATCCACCCGGGGAATGGGTTTTCCCACGAACTTATATTCGGAAATCGGTTTTAAGGCGGGGGTATCAGGAACTTTCCATTCCGTAACATCCTTAACAGCTTCGGCATAGGTCAAAGTGTTACCGCCCCCTTTTATCATTCCCTCACTTACCGTCAGTTCGTCCACTGGCACACCCAATTTCTTCGCTGCCTCACCTTTGATCATTTCCCTCATGGTAGCCGCCAATTCCCGAAGGGGCTGCCAAAGGCCTGCCACCGAGGTACTCCCCCCCGTACTCATACCATCAATATTCCCCGAAGCGGTGGTGGCATGCACAATATCTATCTGATCTATGCGCACCTCGAGTTCATCGGCCGCCATTTGGGTCAATCCGGTAAAGGTCCCCTGGCCCATCTCCACTTTGGGACTGTGAAACACTATTTGGTTGTCCTTGGTGACCTCAAACCACAATATGGGGGTATCGGTATCGCCCATATAGGCCATATCCATACCATTGGCAAATGCCAATAGCTTTCTTCGAATGGGATTCCGCATCAAATAGGTTCCTACGGCCAGGACCCCAACCGTGCCCAAACCACCTTTAACCAAAAACTTTCTTCGAGATACTTTTTTCTTACTCACCATGCTCCAAGGTATTTACTGATTGGTCTTGTTGGGTAATGGTCGCGGCCCTGTGAATAGCTTTTCGCATGCGATAATAGGTACCACATCGGCAAACATTGATAACATTTTTATCGATATCATCATCGGTGGGATTGGGATTCTTCTCAAGTAAAGCTGCAGTGGCCATCATAAAACCGGGTTGACAATAGCCACACTGGGGTACAATTTCTTCAATCCATGCCCGCTGTACCGGATGCGGATTTTCCGGTGTACCAAGCCCTTCTATGGTGGTCACTTTCTTTCCTTCCACAAATTTTATGGCATAGGAGCAGGAACGCACTGCCTCCCCCTCTACGTGTAGGGTGCAGGCACCACAGGCCGCCTTGCCACATCCGAACTTGGTTCCCTTTAGGTTGAGCATGTCGCGAACCACCCACAACAAGGGAGTATTTTCATCCGCCACATCCACTGAAACAGGGGTGTCGTTGATTGTAAATGAAATCTTCATAGGCTGGTTTAAGTCGTTTATTCAGATGGAATCCTGGCCCCGTTGGCGAACCATTCCTTTACGGCTGTTATATATTCCTCTTTGGGTACAGGTGGTAGTTCCCTTGGATTGCCCTCACTATCGACCCCAGGAGTCCATGCCCATAATACCAAGGCGTGCTCCGTTAAATGGTGCATCACCTCCTCATGGGTCCTGCCTCCATTGCTATTGGGGTCTAGCATGGATTCCGCTATTTGGTTCCTTGTCAATCCTTCCCACCGCATACTGTGGGGTGCCAATGACCATTCCGGGGCCCCAGGAACACCGGAATAGGGATTGTTCTCTGAATGGTGGCATGTATTGCAGGAAGTGGCCTCATATCCCATATTTCCTTCGCCCCTGGCCATACCAAAATAGTGGGGATGGCTATCTTCCCCCTGTTTGGGAATATGGTCATTTGGATGACAGTTTACGCACCTCTTATGGGTAAGTACATCCATCATCTTATCAAAATTACCGTTGGAAAAGGATGTATTCTCCGAAGGGGTATGCATGGTTTCGGAAGGTCGTCCATCCACCGAAAAGGCAAAGACCATGCCCACCACCAATAAAATTGGCACTAGGAGTCTAACAACTTTTTCTTTCATAGTGTCCCTATTTTGGTTCCATTTAAAAGTAAGGATTATTTATGTAAGGGTGTTGACCTAAAAAGTCAATCTAGGGTTCCTCCGCAAAATCCACATTTTCAGAAATCCATGCATGGTAATCTGAGGGGGGCATTCCAAATTGTCTCTTAAAGGCCCGACTAAAATGGGAAAGGTCCTCAAAGCCTGATTCCAAATACACCTCAATAGGTCTTTTACCATATAGTTGCATCAAATTTCGGGCGTGGAACAAGCGTTGCTGCATCTTCCAACGGTGCGGTGTGGTCTTAAAAATCCTCTTGAACTCCCGATTAAAGGTGGAAAGGCTTCGGCCCGATTTTTCTGCCAATTCCTTGACGGAAATATTCAATAGATAATTGCGTTCCATCAACATTTTTATGTCGGTCCGTATCTGGGAGCAATCACAGTGCAACAACGCAGCTACTCCAGGGGATATAGTGACCAATGATTGCATTGCACTTGCAATAAGTTCCCGTAAGTGGTCCTTATCTACGGATGTTTGTCCTTCAAAATGGTTCTTCAAGGCCGTGACCACTTGTACCAAGGTCGCGGTAGCCCTCGCAGAAAAAATGGGGGCACCATCCGGTTGTGCCATGGGAGGAGCCTTATCACCTCCAAAAGCCATTCTTGTAAAATCATTTCCCAAAAGAAAGCCATAGGTCCTGGCCTCCCCCTCCTGAGCCGTCCATGTTTTACGAAGGGTGGCCTCGGTAAACTTTCTAATAAGTACAAAGTTTCCCTTGGTGACCCGCCAATCCTTTCCCTGTTGGTTGACCACCAGTGTTCCATAATCAACATATAGCAACAATCCCTCAGGGTAATAAATATGAAACTCACTATCGTTATGGGTTTCGCAACTTGCCACTATGGACACGTCCCCTAATTGTAGGCTTCGAATATAGTGTTTGCCCATGGGGTCAAAAATACGATAAGGCAAAACGCGTCTGCTTGACCCAAAAAGTCAAAATAAGCAGTATGCCATATATCATGTGTAAAGTCAAAACACGCATCTAACAGTAGGC
>JBFOLQ010000147.1:0-3926 GCA_040830145.1 Flavobacteriaceae bacterium
GGACTCCAACAGGGCCACATCATCATAGATTTTCTTGATACGCTTGTAAATAAATCTTTCGATTCGCAACTGTAGTATGACCAAAGAGACAATAAAAGTCAGCAGGGCAAAGATGGGTAATGCCACCCAATGGACATCGGTAAAAAGTAATTGCAACCCTCCAATGATCAATGTGAGTACCAGGGAAATCAATAATGAGGACCGGATGGCAAACCGATATGATTTCCGAAGGCGCGTGGCCATTACATTACAAACTTATATCCCACTCCCTTGACAGTTTTGAAATGATCATCCCCAATCTTTTCGCGCAATTTCCGGATGTGCACATCAATCGTACGCCCGCCGACCACAACCTCATTGCCCCAGACCTTATCAAGAATCACTTCCCGTTTAAACACTTTGCTGGGCTTTGATGCCAAAAGCGATAAAAGTTCAAATTCTTTACGGGGCAACACCATTTCCTTTCCATTGTTGACAATCTTGTATTCTTCCCGATTGATGACCAGATTACCTACTTTCACAATGTCTTCCTGCGACTTTTCCTCTTCCTTAAGTCTCCTGAGAAGGGCCTTCACCTTGCTCACCAGCACTTTGGGCTTAATGGGTTTTGTGATATAATCATCGGCACCTGCATCAAACCCAGCTACTTGAGAGTAATCTTCCCCCCGTGCCGTTAAAAAAGTAATGATGGCATTTTCCAGGCCAGAGGTCTTACGCATAATCTCACAGGCCTCAATCCCATCCATTTCAGGCATCATCACGTCAAGAATAATCAGATGCGGGAGTTTTTTTTTGGCCTTGGCAACCCCTTCGAGGCCATCTTTGGCAGTGAACACCTGGTATCCTTCTTGGGAAAGATTATAGCTTACGATCTCTAGGATATCAGGTTCGTCATCAACAAGTAGGATTTTAATATCGGTCTTTTTCATTTTTGTGGGTTTGCTCCAGTAGAGCTCATATAACTCGCGACACTTCTTTCACCCAACCATCAATTTATGGGGTCGAGAACAACAAAATCGACTACAATGTAAATATAAATAGATTAGCGTTAAAACCCTTAACATTCATTTAATGTGATAACGATAAGGTAACATTAAACCCATAAATGTTTAACGTATAGATAACCCCATTTTTACAAGGGGTAACGTTCTTTGCGGCGCTATATACATATGTAAATAAATGAGACTATTTTGTGTGATTGCGCTATTTATTTGCGCACAACTATCGGGCCAAGGGACGACGGGAAGCATAGCTGGAAAATTGACCGATAAGGAAATGAACAACGACCCCCTACCGTTCGCCAATGTACTGATCAAGGGAACCACAAAGGGGACCACCTCCGATTTTGATGGCCTATATGAAATCCCTGGATTGGAGCCAGGATCCTATACGATTGTATACAGTTTTTTAGGGTACGAGACTGTTGAAATTCCGAATGTGGAAGTGGTCGCGGACAAGGTGACCACCATCAATGTTCCCTTAAGTGCCAGTGAAGGTGTCTCACTTGATGAGGTTGTGGTGACCACTGTGGCCCGAAAGGATTCTGAAGTGGCCTTGTTATTGGACCAGAAAAAAGCTATCTCCCTGGAAACTTCCATTGGCGCCCAGGAATTGGCCCGAAAGGGTGTGGGTGATGCCGCTGCGGCAGTCACAAAGGTAACCGGTATCTCCAAGGAAGAAGGATCGGGCAACGTATATGTACGGGGATTGGGGGACAGATACAATATTACCACTTTCAACGGCCTCCCATTGCCTTCCAACAATACTTCCAAAAAGAACATTGACCTTTCTCTCTTTGGGACCGATATTATTGAAGCCATTCGAATTGACAAAACCTTCAATGCCAAGAATTATGGCGACTTTGCCGGTGCAAACGTCAATATTGTTTCCAAGCACCATTCCGGGTCGGGGTATTTGGGTGTTGGCTTAAAATCAGGTGGAAATACCGAAGCCTTGGGAGTAGACCGATTTTACCTCAATGACGGACCCAATAAAAGTGGTTTTTACGATACTGATATTCCAGATTTCCCTTTTTCAAACAATTTCCCCACCAGCTGGGACAGGGAAGAAATTGCAGGTTCCCCCATTAATCTGGGTTTTTCACTAAAGGGAGGCAATTCTTTCAATCTTGGGGAGAATACGCGACTGAATGTTTTTGCAGTCGGTTCCTTTGATAACAAATATGGATATCGGGAGGGAATCAACCAAGGTGCCCCAAACATACGAACGGCCCTGCCCAACTCTGAATTTGATTATCAAGGGTACTCTTACTCCACCACCACAACCCTCATGGCCAATGTGGGCCTCCTTTTTTCAAATGACCACACACTAAAATATAATTTCCTAAGACTCAACAATACGGACCAAAAACAACAAGAGTACTTTGGTATTTTAGACCGGGAGGACGATGCCCCTGAAGGTGGCGGATTCATACAACGGGCCACATTTGAACGCACCTCCATCTACGTGCACCAATTGTTGGGGACCCATGGTTTTGGCGACACCTTTCAAATCGATTGGGGACTGGGATACAACGATGTGCGCAACTTGGTACCCGACAGAAGGCAGAATACTTTATTGCCCGTTCGTAATGACCAGCCCGAAGGACCTAAATCATTTGCCCTTGTCTCGGCAGCTTCTGAGAACCACCGTTTCTTTCAACAATTGGATGAGGACGAATTGGCTGCAAACCTCTCAGCAACCCTACGTTTTAAGCAAAATGAAGATGAGGAGTTTGATGGGGCCTTGACAGTAGGATATAATGGTAGGTTCAAAAATGTGGACTTTGAGGCCACCCAGTTCAACTATCAGTTTCTGAACATCACAAACCAACCAGTGGTTGACCCTAGGAACATCGACGCTTATTTTGAGAACAATCCCCTGAATTCAGGTCTTTATCAAATACGTACCTTTAGGGGACCGGCTTCTTTTCCAGGGGCTCTTATTCCACAAACCTATGGGGGCGATCAACAAATCAATGCCGGGTATATCACCTTGGAATACAAACTAATGCCCTCTTTCACCTTGTTTGCCGGTTTGAGAGGGGAGCAAATAACCCAAAACATAAACTGGAGTACGGTAATTCAAGGAGAGGACAACAATGACCTTGACACTTTTGAGATACTGCCCTCCCTGGCCCTTAAATATGAGTTGAACGATAAAAACAACCTTCGTTTTGCAGCCAGTAAAACGTATACCTTGCCCCAGTTTAAGGAGAGGGCTCCTTTCCTTTTCCAAGAAGAAATCAATCAAGATACCTTTGGAAACGCCGCCCTCAAAAATTCGGTAAATTACAATTTTGATGTGCGTTGGGAACTGTTCCCCACTACCAGTGAAATTGTTTCCGTAGGGGCATTTTACAAATACATTGAAAATCCCATCAACACCTTTTTGGTGGTATCGGCCGCCAATGATATGAGTTATGCCAATACTGGGGATAAGGCCACTGCATTGGGAGCCGAACTGGAAGTGCGAATGGATCTTATGGAAAGGGATATAGAAAGGAATGAGGATATCCTTACCCAAAAACTTTCCGTAGGGGGAAACCTATCCTATCTAAAAACAAACCAAGACCTCGACTCTGGGAAAGTACAGAACGAAACTGGACTATCGGCCGCATTCACCAATACGGAAGCTGCCCTTCAAGGCGCCTCTGATATCATCGTAAATGCGGATATTACCTTTTCAAAAGATCTTAGAAACCAGGGCAACGTAAAGGCAACCTTGGCCGGTAATTATTTTTCGGATCGCATTTTTGCCTTGGGGAGCACTGGTAGGGGACACTTGGTGGACAAAGGTTTCGTTACATTGGACTTCATCTCATCATGGTCACTTAACGAACGTTTAACATTGGGGCTCCATATTAAGAACATATTAAATCCGTTAATCGAACGTGTCAATGAAAATGCCGAAGGTGAATTGGACAC
>JBFOLQ010000148.1:0-3237 GCA_040830145.1 Flavobacteriaceae bacterium
GCTATAAGTTTCATTTCCTTCCCTGTCAAGTGGAACAGGTGCATGGCATGGGCAGAGATATTCTCCACATAAGAAACCTTGGTAAGCACTCCTTCCCAGATAAGGTCACTGAACACATCCAGTTCCTCTTCGGCTACTTCAGGGCTGTTCTTCTTAATATCTTCCCACTCTTCCTTATCAATGCTTTGGGTCGCCAAAAAGTTGACGAACTCGGAATGGAGCTCCTCCAACTGTTCCTTGGTTAAACGTACGTATTTCACACTTTCAAATTTTAAATCTCATGTACCCCTTGATTATCCGTTGCCCATAGCGTATTGGGTTACATCCGCAAATCCACCCCATCTCCTTTTGGAGAATCCATATTTTCCCAATAGGCACTTTTCACGATAGGAATAGTATACTACCCATCAGTTTCCCTTCCCCAAATGTTCTGTCAATAGTTTCCAATTTTCATCTTCCCTCACTATGACAGAAGTACCAACTCCGCTACCGGAAACGGCAACGTCCGCGATTATTCCTGTCCAATTGAATTCAAATAGATAAACGGCATATCCAGACTCCTTTCTAAGCCAATCAATAGTCTTCATGGTATATTTCTCACTTTTGATTTTTGAGAAATTGCCTTCGAATGCTCTTTGCACTTCATTTTTTCCCCGATAAACAGTACCATTGGAAAACGTAACACAGACATCGTGGGAAACCAAAGGTTCCACCCTATTCCAATCTTGTGTCGCCAAGGCTGCTTCATACGCTCTTATAAATTCATCTGGGTCCATGTTATAATAGGTTTTCAATGAGGGCATGTTCACATATCCACTATTCTATGGGATTTTGTGGGGCAAAAATAGAAAACCCCGACAATGTCGGGGCTTTCACCATACGATTTTTGTTCTTTTATTCAAATATATAGCGTAACCCCACTTGGGCATTCCAACGGGAACGTTCCCCCGTATTGGGTGTAAACGTGGATGTTCTATTCGGGTCAAACGTGTACACCGGATTGCCATCGGTAACGGAGACCCCCAGCACTTGATTGAACCCAGGTTCCTCAACCACACCCCATTTTGAACTGATCAAGTTGCCTACATTGAGTACATCCAGGCTTACCTGAAATTTATTTCCCTGGCTCACTTTGATATCCTGTAAGATCCGTATATCCCAGCGACTACGCCATGGGGCCAAGGCCGCATAGCGTTCAGCATAACTGCCCCTATTATCACTTAAGTAATCATCTTGTTGAATGAACGCTTCAAAGGCATCCGCTTGCCCTGCACCCGAAAAGGTCATTTGGTCAATCTCCGCCGATGTGGGGATATAGATCAAGTCGTTAATGCTGGACCCATCATTATTGGCATCACCTCCGTAGATATAACTGTACCTTCCCCCTTGGGCATATTCAAAGAAGGTGGATATGGTCGTTCCCGTAGAAAACTCCCTGGAAAGGACCCCAATGAACCTATGGGTATCCCCATACTTTGAAAAAGCGAGTACATCATCATTGGCATTCCCTGAAATGGCATTGGCCGCAAAGGCATCGCCGGTAATCTCTGCTTCCACCGAATTCACTTCCTTCGCGTTCAAATAATTATACGCCAACTGGGCAAACATACCATTGTCCCACGTCTTTTGGGCCTTGAGCGAACCATTAAAGGTACGTCCCTTATCCGAATTGGTAAATACATAGGCACTCGTGGAACCCCCAAAGATCTGGGACTTATCAGCATTGGTATAAATAGGCCTATTGTCTACCCCATTTAGGGTCCCAGATGGTGCATCCAACCCCCAGTTTTGAACATGGGCCGCATTGATATCCTTGGTATAGGAAAGGTCAGCCGTTAAGATAATATCATTTTGCAACCTCTTGTCAATACCCAAATTGGTACGCCATACCTGTGGCCATTGAAAATCTGGATCCACCAGCTGATAGAAAAAGAAATCCACCCCTTGTACCTGATTGCCCAACCATACAAATGGGAAGCGTCCTGTAAACAAACCAGAACCTCCCCTCAACTGTAGGGAATTGTCATTGTGCACGTCCCAATTGAAGCCTACCCGTGGGGAAATCAAAAAATCATTGCTGGGCATCCGTTCCGAATCCAAAAGAACAGTCTCTCCATTTTCCGGGTCAAAGTATTCGATAGAGGGAATGTAGGTGCCTGTGGCCCCACCTTTTCGTTCAATGTTCTCCGTCACCATTCTTGAGGTATCAAAATACAGTGGCCTATCAAAGCGAAGTCCATAGGTCACCTTAAGATTCTCCTTAATATCCCATTCATCTTGGACATAAAAGGCCAATTGCCCCACATTGGTCTCAGCCAATGCCCAACCTCCAGGATTCCCAGTTCCATTGGCCTCCAAAGAGTTGGCAGCAGCGTTGGCAGCATTAAATGCCGCCTGTAATTGGCCTGAAGCGGCAAAATCAGGAAAATCCGTAATGGTCGTGGTTGGAAAGAAAACCCCTTGCGCCCCATAGGCACCTAAGTTAAAAGAGTTATCAAATTCAAACTTCTCAAACGAAAAACCAACCGTATAGGTATGGTTTCCCATAAAGAAGTTAAGATTATCGGTAATCTGAAACACTTTTTGGTCCAATCTATTGTTGATGGAAAAAGGTTCATGGCCCGCAATAATATAGTTTGAGCTTCCCGAAGCATCCAAAATGGTGATGGTGGGAGCTGGAGTGGAAAGCGGATTTCTGTAATCATCAAAATGGGTATAGCCCATCTGTAATTTGTTTGTGGTGGTTTCATTCAAAGTGGAGTTCAGTTCCAGTTGGACCGATTTGATATTATTATTGATCTCGTACCCTGTATTTTCAAACTGTAGGGTGGATGCATTAGGCCCCCTAAAGCCCAATGCTGTGGGATGGGCCGGTTTTTCCTTGGAAGCCGACAGAAAATTATAAATGATGGCCAAACGATTGTTATCGTTGATATTCCAATCCAACTTTATGATTCCCTTTTCCGAATTTTGGTCATAATTGAAATTTTGAAAACTTCCTGGGTCGTAAAAAATGTCATTCCCATTGGCATCCCGTCCAATGACCACTTGTCGTAAGAGGTTGTCCACCATTTGAAAATCGGACAGTGCCACCCGAGATTCGTTGATGGCGCCACTACCCGTGCTGGGCACAAAGCCAGCAGTTCCCAACTCTGTTAGGTCATCCTTTTCATAGTTGACAAAGAAGAATAATTTGTTCTTGACAATAGGTCCTCCCACACTGAGTCCGTATTGGTA
>JBFOLQ010000149.1:0-6489 GCA_040830145.1 Flavobacteriaceae bacterium
GGCATATATTATATAACAATAAAAGGCACTAAATCCCGCTGACACCTTTTTCCCAAAGTCGAATAAGGTACCCTGCAGACGGGCGTGGGCCAAAATTCCTAAAATGGGAATCAATACAGCTGAAAGGGAAAATCCAAGAACAACCCATTCCCAATCACTCCCGGCCCTTAGTCCCAATGAGGGAGGCAATATAAGATTGCCCGCTCCAAAAAAGAGAGAGAACAAGGCAAAGGCGGTAACAAGGGTTTCCTTGAATTTAAACATAGTTTTCATGGGCAAGATAGTCGAAAAAAAACGCTTTCATTTTGGAATGCTGTAGCACTCGAAAAACACCTGTGGGCAAAAACGTGCATTTCATCGAAAAATCAAATAAAATGGTAGGGTAAATTCAATAATTTCAAACCAGTTCCGTTAGTGGAAGGTAATGCTTTCAACAAGCACGAAATTATGAAGATGGATGAATGATGTTGAACAGTGGTACGGTTTCCCAAAGACCGTGGCCCACTTTAATGACCTACTTTAATGAAGAAGATATTTTGTAGCATTTTTGGACACCATTACGCCGTTTCAAAACAAGTGACCAAACACATCAAGGAGTACAAATGCATTCATTGCGATAAGGAGATGACCACTGATGAAAGTGGTAGATTGACCATACTGACTCCAGAGATGCAGGAAATAAATAACACACTAGAGGCAATTTATAGAAAAAGACACGAGGCTGCCCGGAAACAGGTAGCCTAATTTATGCTTTGGCAAATGAATTCCAGCCCTGAGCGGTCAAAGGAATTTTGGAGTTACTCCTAGTGATTAAATGGGCGCCCTCTTTCTCTTCTGTCGTATGCCCCACAACAGTTAAATGAGGGTTGCCCTTTATCTTTTCATAATCTTTCTGGTCAATGGTGAACAATAGTTCATAATCCTCTCCCCCACTCAAGGCAACGAGCGTACTATCCAATTGAAACTCTTCACAACTTGAAATGACCATGGGGTCTAAGGGTATTTTGTCCTCATAGAGGTTCATCCCTACCTTACCACTTTTACAGAGGTGTAAGATTTCTGAGGAAAGGCCATCACTGATGTCGATCATGGAAGTGGGATGAACCCCCAACTGCCGTAACAAGGCTACGATATCTTTTCGGGCTTCGGGCTTTAGCTGCCTTTCCACAATATAGGAGTAGGGTTCAAGGTCTGGTTGGTGACGGGGATTTACCTTGAAGACTTCATTTTCCCTTTTTAGTACCTGAAGTCCCATATAGGCACCCCCAAGGTCTCCTGAGACCACCAATAGGTCACCGGGTTTGGCACCACTTCTGAACACGACATCTTTTTGTTGGGCCTCGCCCAAGGCCGTAATGCTAATGAGCATCCCTTTGTTTGAGGAAGTAGTATCCCCTCCCACCATATCAACATGGTAGGTGCCACAGGCCAATGCAATCCCTTGATAAAGCTCCTCAAGGGCTTCCAACGGAAACCGGTTGGAAACCGCTAGGGAAACCGTAATTTGGGTGGCCAGGGCATTCATGGCATAAATGTCAGAAAGATTGACTATCACAGCCTTATAGCCCAAATGCTTTAACGGAGTGTAAGCTAGGTCAAAGTGTACCCCCTCTACCAAAAGATCCGTACTGACCAAGGCGTGCTGCCCATAGTTCAAAACAGCGGCGTCATCACCTATTCCTTTGATGCTGGTGGCATTCTGGAGCTTAAAGTGACGGGTCAAGTGGTCAATAAGACCAAACTCCCCTAATTCCTGGAGAGAGATCTTGTCTTTGTTTTTATTCTCAAGCATGGGGCAAAAATAGGCATTGGCCGATAATTGTTATCTTTGTCAACACCAAAAGTAATAGCTATGAAAAGGATTTTTTGCCTTATGGGGGCCGCTTTTCTGTGGGTTTCGTGCAGCAATGATGAAGGGGATGATGCCATGGGTCCCCTTACGCCCGATGGAGGGGATACTTCTAATTTTACGGCCTGTGAAAATGGCAGAGCCGGAATTTATCCTTGTGACGGATATGATTTATTGGGGAAGATATCACTAGGGGATTTTAATGCAGCCTCTGGAAATGACATTTGGGGGTGGACAGATCCCGATTCAGGTAAGGAATACGCCCTGATGGGATTGGACAATGGTACCGCGTTTGTGGATATCAGCGATACCGAAAACCTGATATATTTGGGCAAATTGCCGACTGCGACCAATAGTAGTTCGTGGCGGGATATCAAGGTATATAACAACCATGCCTATATTGTTTCTGAGGCGCAAGGCCATGGTATGCAGGTGTTTGACTTGACCAAGCTAAGGAATGTGGACAATCCGCCCCAATCATTTTCGGCAGACAATCGGTACACAGGTTTTGGCAATGCCCACAATGTGGTCATCAATGAGGCCACCGGTTTCGCATATGCCGTGGGGACGGCCCGTAATGATGCGTACCAAGGAGGCGCCCATTTTTTGGATCTTTCTGACCCCAAAAACCCTATTGCTGCAAATGGATATGGGGATTCTGGGTATTCCCACGATGCGCAGGTCATCACATACAATGGTCCTGATGCAACTTATCAGGGAGCTGAAATCTATGTGGGGGCCAATGAAAATACCGTAAATATCATAGATGTATCCGATAAGGACAATCCTTACGAGATAGCTACTTTGTCGTATGGCAATACGGCCTATACCCATCAGGGGTGGTTTACCGATGACCATCGGTATTTTATTTTGGGGGATGAGTTGGATGAGGTTAATTTTGGCTTGGCAACTCGGACACTTGTGTTTGACTTTACGGATTTGGACAATCCCAAACTGCATATGGAATATACGGGTCCTACATCAGCCATTGACCATAATGGTTATGTGAAGGGCAATCAGTACTTTTTGGCGAATTATACGGCAGGGGTTCGTTTTTTGGATATATCTGATATTGAAAACAAGAACATGACCGAAACGGGCTTTTTTGACACTTATACGGGATCCAATAATGCCCAGTTTAATGGTGTTTGGAGCTTGTATCCTTATTTCTCCAGTGGCAAAATTATCGTCAGTGATATCAATAGTGGTCTTTTTGTCATCAAAAAATCGGAATAATGCGTATCGGGATTGTTCTGGCCTTTGGGTGTGTTTTCATGCTGGGCTGTGAAGATGAAAATGATTGTTGTATTGCCCCACCTTCAAATGCTTTTGATGGCGAGTTGCAATGGGTAAAGGTGATGGGCGGTTCTGGCGATGAAACCGGAACAGCGGTAATTGGGACCTCTGATGGGGGTTTTGCCGTCTTGGGGTCCACCAATAGTCAAGATGGGGATGTTACGGATGCGACCTATGAAGTCAGTGATTATTGGTTGTTGAAATTTGATACCGATGGAGTGCTCCAATGGAACCGTACCTACGGTGGCAGTGGAGAGGACTTGGGCCAATCCTTGGTACAAACCCAAGATGGGGGTTATATACTAACAGGATATGCACAAAGTGCAGATGGGGATGGCAGCAATAACGAAGGGTTTCATGATACCTGGATTATTAAGGTAGATGCTACTGGCACAATAGAATGGGAACGCAGCTTTGGTTTTTCAGGACATGACCATTCCTATGATATCCTTGAATTGGATGATGGGTACCTTTTTGTGGGATTTTTGGATATTACGGCAGCCCGGGCCGATGGCTATGATGAAAAAGGGGCCAGTTCCCGGCATGGGGTCGGTGAATTTTGGGCAATCAAGGTTGATTTCAATGGAGGCATTCTATGGCGTAAGTATTTTGGCGGCACCAACAATGATCGGGCCCATGCCGTTGTAGAGGCCCCCGATGGCGGGTTTGTGTTGGCAGGTTTTTCCGAGAGTGATGACTTTGATATTACCAATCCCAAGGGGAGTTATGATTTTTGGGTGCTCAAAATCAATGAAACTGGGGAATTGGTATGGAGGAACAATTATGGAGGTTCGGGTATTGAAATTGCACAGGACATCATTACAACGGATGATGGGGGCTACATCGTAGCAGGTTATGCCAATAGCAATGACGGGCAATTGAGCAACCTTTTGGGAGAAAGTGATGCATGGCTCGTAAAGATTGATGCCTTTGGTGAAGTGATATGGACACGTACTATGGGCGGAAGCCAATACGATGCTGCTTGGGGCATCGCCAATGGTACCATTGGCAATGTATGGGTAGTGGGAAACTCTAAAAGTGGGGACTATGACCTTACTGAAAATCAAGGCGAAAATGATATTTGGGTAACAAGGGTCGGTGCTGAAGGAATCTTAAACTGGCAGGCCTCTTTTGGAGGGTCCCAACTAGATTTTGGATATGATGTTGCCCGGGCATCAGATGGGGGAATACTTGTGGTAGGTAGTTCCAATTCCCCTGAATTTGAAGGTGCTGCTTCCCATGGGGGGACTGATATGGTCATTATGAAAATCAAATAGGGGCTACTTTTCTTCGGAGCCCAAGACTTTTCAATAGAATTCCTTAATAGTCGTATACGGTAATATAATTTCCATACGTATGGAAAAATAAGGTAGAAGCCCTATATTTGTAGACTATTTAGAATAAATCCAATTAACTATGATTCAAGTTGCTGAATCGGCTAAGGAAAAGGTGGTGCAGCTAATGTCTGAAGAAGGATTTGATGCATCTAAGGATTATGTGCGCGTTGGTGTCAAGAGCGGAGGATGTAGTGGTCTTTCCTATGAATTGAAGTTTGATGCGGATGCGGGAGATGCGGACAAAGTTTTTGAGGACAATGGTGTGCGGATTCTGGTTGACAAAAAGAGCTTCCTGTATTTGGTGGGGACGGTATTGGAATATTCCGGTGGCCTAAACGGCAAGGGCTTTGTATTTAACAATCCCAATGCACAGCGAACCTGTGGATGTGGGGAGAGTTTTTCATTGTAAGGCCCCCTAGCCCCCAAAGGGGGAATTTGGGGGTGAAGAAGAAATTTTCATAGAACATGAAAAAGATTGATGTAACTAAAAAAAGTACCCCCTTTGGGGGCTAGGGGGCCTATGGCATATACCGAGGAAGAACTAAAAAAAGAACTGGAAACCAAGGAATACGAGTACGGTTTCTACACAGATATTGAATCAGAGACGTTTCCCAAGGGATTGAGCGAAGACATTGTATTGGCTATATCCCAAAAAAAGAACGAGCCAGAGTGGATGGCCCAGTGGCGTTTGGAAGCATTTCGTACGTGGAAGCAGATGGTAGAGCCAGAATGGGCGAATGTGACCTATAAGAAACCGGACTTTCAAGACATATCCTATTACTCGGCCCCCAATAAAAAGCCCAAATACGACAGTTTGGACGAGGTGGATCCGGAGCTTCTGGAAACATTCAAGAAGTTGGGAATTCCTCTTGAGGAACAAAAGAAATTGGCTGGCGTGGCGGTTGATATTGTGATGGATTTCGTATCCGTCGCAACTACCTTTAAGAAGACATTGGCCGAAAAGGGCATTATATTTTGTTCTATTTCCGAAGCGATTCAAGAGCACCCTGAATTGGTGAAAAAATATATCGGCACTGTAGTGCCACAGAAAGATAATTTCTACGCAGCTCTTAATTCCGCAGTATTCTCAGATGGGAGTTTTTGTTATATCCCCAAGGGCGTACGCTGCCCTATGGAACTCTCAACCTATTTTCGCATCAATCAGGCCGGCACAGGACAGTTTGAGCGCACATTGGTCGTAGCGGACGCAGGGAGCTATGTTAGCTACCTAGAAGGGTGTACGGCCCCCTCACGGGACGAGAACCAATTACATGCAGCCGTTGTGGAACTTATAGCCCTTGAGGGTGCTGAAATCAAATATTCCACGGTCCAAAATTGGTTTCCCGGGGATAAACAGGGCAATGGAGGGGTGGTCAACTTTGTGACGAAACGAGGCTTGTGCGAGAAAAATGACAAGATATCCTGGACGCAGGTAGAGACAGGATCGGCCGTAACGTGGAAATATCCATCTTGTGTGTTGAAAGGGGATAATTCCATAGGGGAGTTTTATTCCATTGCCGTGACAAACAACTTTCAGCAGGCAGATACGGGTACCAAAATGATACATTTGGGGAAGAATACCCGTAGTACCATAATCTCCAAGGGAATTTCGGCAGGGAAATCACAGAATAGTTATCGGGGCTTGGTACAGGTGCAAAGTCGGGCGGAAAATGCCTGTAATTTTTCACAATGTGATTCCCTTTTAATGGGGAATGAGTGCGGCGCCCATACATTCCCTTATATAGAGGCGAAGAACAAAACAGCACAGATAGAGCATGAGGCAACTACCAGTAAGATAGGGGAAGACCAGATTTTTTACTGTAACCAACGGGGGATTGATACGGAAAAGGCCATTGCTTTGATTGTGAATGGCTTTAGCAAGGAAGTCTTGAACAAATTGCCCATGGAGTTTGCCGTAGAGGCCCAAAAATTATTGGAAATAAGTCTAGAGGGGTCGGTAGGGTAAGGTTTTTTGTGCCGCTACTTGTAAAGAGAAGTTCCAAGTAA
>JBFOLQ010000150.1:0-2598 GCA_040830145.1 Flavobacteriaceae bacterium
CCCGATACCACCCCGGCCACGATCATTAAGATGAGGGCATCATTGGGGTCGGGGGAGATACCGTTTGTCATGCCAATGGCCGTTAAGATCGAGTCAAAGGAAAAAACAATGTTGATGATGGTAATCTGTACAATGGCGTTGGTCAACGAATTGGATCGGGCCTTTTTCACTTCACGTTCATCATGGCCACGATCTTCGACCTTTTCGTGTATCTCCTTGGTACTTTTATAAAGGAGGAACAGTCCCCCAGCAAAGAGAATAAGGGCCTGCCAACTGATGCCCCCATGGATCCAGGATTCATTCAAGATCCAAAACGGTTTCTTCATGGACACCAGCCATGTAATGCCGAACAATAGCACTATACGCATGACCATGGCAAGTACCAACCCAATATTGGTGGCTTTCCTACGGTCTTTTTCCTCCAGTTTTCCAGCGGCAATGGAGATAAATATGATATTATCTATACCTAGGATAATTTCAAGAAAGGTCAGGGTCAAGAGGGCTATCCAGGCATCGGGGTTTGTAAGGATATCAAACATGTTCAATGGGTTTTAATGGCGGTTCCTTTGGATTTTTTAGACGCTCCCACGAGATTGTACTCAAAGGTATAAGAACTATCGGTCGTGGTCAATATTTTTATGTGCACTGATTTTTCCTCAGCCCGGTTCCTCGGGTTCAACTTCTTCACGATATACTCGCAGTCATTGATCCACCGAATACGGGAACTATCGGCTTTGTTGTTGTAAAAATCCACTTCCAGGGTATCCTGCCTTATAAAGATGGTGGTTTGTTCCTCCCCGTTCACCAAGGCCGTAAAGCGAAACTTGCCATGTTTGAAATCTTGGCAATTTCGTTCGGGTTGTTGGCAGGCAGTCATGAAGGCACCCATGCAAAGCAGTACAAAAAACTTCCTTCGGATACGTTTGGGTTTTAAGATTGATATACAGTGTGCCATAAATTTTAGGTAAGCATCAAAAATACGTCAGATACAAGACCGGCCAAGAAGGCTCCTTTAAAATGAATTTGCAACGTCATGAAGGTTTTACACATATATATTTTGGTAATGCATCCATTTCATACGCTCGCAAAATACGCAAATTTGAACGATTCCCCCGATTTAAAATTAACCGTTCAAAGGGTATGGGAAGATCCCCACATGCTACATTCCGATGGAAACTTTTATGGGAGACTTTGTTACGTATGTTGCACTTTTCGTATAAAAATTGGGATATCGATGAACTTTATTCCCTGAATTATTACTTTTGTTGAAAATTAGTGAGTAATGGCTAAAATGAAACTAGACGAGATAGACCACCAAATATTGGATATCCTCATAGATAATACCCGTACCCCCTTTACGGACATTGCCAAAAGATTATTGATTTCGGCAGGTACCGTTCATGTCCGTGTCAAAAAAATGGAGGATGCCGGGATCATACGGGGTTCTTCCCTCACCTTGGATTACCATAAACTGGGATATTCCTTTATCGCCTATGTTGGGATATTTTTGGAAAAAACGCACCAGACCAAATTTGTCATGGAGCGACTTGAAAAGATTCCCTATGTCACAGTGGCCCACATAACAACGGGCAAATTCAATATTTTTTGCAAAATCAGGGCCAGGGACACTACCCATGCCAAGAATATCATCTTTAGAATTGACGATGTGGAAGGGGTGAGCCGTACAGAGACCATGATATCCCTGGAGGAGACCATCAACGATAAGAAAAGGCTCATGCACACCATATTCAACGAAATATAATTGCGTGACCAGAATATCCTTTGTGAATGAAAGCGGCTGAAATTGAATCTGGGGAAATAGCTTCTTTTTACGGCACCTATCTTCGTACTCTGGGGGCTGAAGAGGCCTTGGTTCCCAGTTTGGCGAATGGTCAGATAGAGATGCGCCGCTTTATTGCCGAAATACCCGAAGGAAAATGGAACCACCGATATGCCGCTGATAAATGGACCGTGGCTGAAGTATTGTTGCACCTGGTGGATGCAGAGCGGGTATTTCAGTACAGGGCATTGCGTTTTGGAAGAAACGACGCCACCGAACTTCCGGGTTTTGATCAGGATATGTATGTAGGGGAATCTAGGGGGAACGACCGGGAAATGGCCGGTATCTTGGAGGAATACACTTCGGTTAGGGATGCTACCCTGTCCCTGTTCAAGCAATTTGGGGATGCACAGCTCAAAAGAAAGGGACTGTGCAGTGGCACCCAACTATCCGTCGGAGCCTTGGGCTTTATCATCACGGGACATCAAAGGCACCATGTGCGGATCTTGAACGAGCGGTATCTATAAAGATACTTACTCTTCGTCCACATCGGGTTCTGATATGGTCTCCATTTCATTGGAGGCCGTGGTTTCCTCTTGCATGCTGTCCGCAGCCGGGGTGGTATCCTGTTCCCTTTCAATGGTATCATCAAAAGTTGCGATGAAGTGGGAAAGTTTTTTACTGATCTTTACAAGATAAATGATGTCGGCCGTCTGTAGCTCAACCGCCTCGATCATTTCCCCTTTTGCATTTTTGAACATGATGATGTCATCATCGCCATAGCCATCGGGGTAGGTGTCGATCAGCAATGTGGCCAA
>JBFOLQ010000151.1:0-3549 GCA_040830145.1 Flavobacteriaceae bacterium
AATTTACTAGTCATTGCCCTCCACATGGCATGTAACAGTACTTACTAAGTCCTTTTTTATAATTCGGGAGCCATTGATTTTTCAATTGTTGTGTACCCATACCAGGCAATAAAGACGAAACACAGTAGAGGCAAAAGAAAGGATAGGTTAACCTCAGATATCCCTGCAATTTTAATGTCGTTTACTGAACTGCCCCCTAAATCAATGATCATTCCTTGCATTTTCGGCATGATTGCACCACCCACTATGGCCATTACTAGCCCGGCTGCACCAATTTTTGATTCTTCTTCCTGCAACCCATCCAACGCGATTCCGTAAATCGTTGGAAACATCAATGACATAAAGAATGAAATCCCCACTAGGCAATAAAGGCCATATACGTTCTCCAGACCAATGGCACCCACCGAAAACACAATGGCAAGCAGGGCAAAACCCATAAGCAGTCCTCCCGAATTTATAAAACGTAACATGTATGTTCCCAGAACCCTCCCAATCAGAAAAACTATAAATGCGGCAAACTGATAACCAGCTGCCGTCCCACTATTTATTCCAATGCCCTCGGCGTACTGGTAAATGTAGGTCCAACACATAATTTGGGCCCCTACGTAAAACATTTGTGCCAAAACACCCAACACATATTTTCGATTCTTCCGTAAAATGGAGAATGTGGCTTTTAAACTGGGAATCCCCCCATTGTCTTTTGCTTGCGGCATGTTACTGACAAGAATCAATACAAGCACAGCTATCAGAATCAAGCCAAGGATGACGTAGGGGTCCCGTATCACCATTAGGTCTGATGTTTTGATCAACACTTTTTGGGCCTCTTCCAATTTGTCATAGTTTTCAATATCGTCAGAGCGTAGTCTTTTGAGCACAAAATGTTGTGCGACCAAAAGTCCTCCAATAAGACCAACGGGATTAAAAGCCTGGGCGAGATTCAACCGTTGTGTGGCAGTTTCCTTGGCCCCCATTGCCAATATATATGGATTTGCCGTGGTCTCTAGAAATGCCAAGCCAAAGGTTAATATGTACAGTCCCATACAAAAGAACCAAAATTGCTCGGTGATGGCAGCCGGGTAAAACAGCAATGCCCCAACGGCATATAGTGCCAATCCCAACAGTATCCCTATTTTGTATGAGTACTTCCTGATAAAAAGTGCCGCAGGTAAGGCCATACAAAAATAACCCCCATAAAAAGCCATCTGAACCCAGGCTGCCTGGGAATTTGAAAGTTCCAATACTTTCTTGAAGGCCTGTACCATGGGATCCGTCACTGCATTGGCAAATCCCCAAAGGGCAAAAAGGGACGTAATTAAAACAAAGGGAACCATGACTCCCTTGGCCACAATGGGAACCTTATCAACCTCTGATGTCCGATCTTTATCGTCAAGTGAATCCATTGGTATTATTTTCCCCATATCCTATTTGGTTTTTTCCCCAAATGAAAAACTAATCTTCCGCCCTTATTGATATCTCCATGTCTTAAAATAGGAGTATCAAGTTCTTTGCCATTCAACTCCACTTTTTGGATGTATACATTTTTTTCGCCTTGACCTACAGTGTTTATGGTAATCGTTTTTCCGTTTTCCAACCTAATGATCGCTTCCTCTACCAATGGGCTTCCAATGGCATATTCATCTGACCCTGGCAATACGGGATAAAAACCCAATGAACTAAATATGTACCAAGCCGACATTTGACCAGCATCATCATTTCCACAAAGTCCATCTTCCTTATTACTATACATGGCATCCATGATCATTCTGACCCTTTCCTGTGTCTTCCAAGGACTATGGGTCCAATTGTACAAATAGGGAATGTGATGCCCCGGTTCGTTGCCATGGACATAATTTCCAATGATGCCATCTCTTGTGATATCCTCATTTTTTTCAATGTATCTATCCTCTATTTCCATAGTGAAAATATCATCTAGGTAATCGACAAATCCATCCTTTCCTCCCATCATGGTGATCATTGCCTCAATATCATGCGGAACATAAAGACCATAATTCCATGCATTGCCCTCAATAAATCCTTGCCCATGGGTATCCATGGGATCAAATTCTTTACGCCATGTTCCATTGGACAACTTGGGTCTCATGAAATTGATTTTAGGGTCAAATACGTTTCGATAATTTTGGGAGCGTTGCATATAGTGCCCATAGACATCTTGCTTTCCGGCTTTTTTGGCTATTTGGGCTATGCTCCAATCATCATAGGCAAACTCCAAGGTCTTTGAAACGGATGATGTACTCTTATCTTCAGGAACAAATCCCATGGCCATATAACTATCAATACCATCAAAATAACCTACGGTTGAAGTGTTTTTTGAAGCTTCCAAGGCTCTCATGACACTTACATCCGTGGTGCCCTTGGCTATCGCATCTGCTATGACAGAAACAGAATGATATCCAATCATACACCAATTTTCATTGGCATAATGACTCCAAATAGGCAGCATTTTATGGACACTTTCGTCATGATGTGCCAACATGGATTTTATCATATCATTGTTCCTTTTAGGCTGAATAATGTTGAACAGCGGATGTAATGCCCTGTAGGTATCCCATAATGAAAAAATAGTATAGTTGGTAAACCCGTTGGATTCATGTATGTTCTGGTCCAACCCACGGTATTTCCCATCAACATCCTCATAGATTATTGGCCCCAGCATAGTATGGTAAAGGGCCGTATAAAACGTCTCCTTTTGGGCCGGTGTTTGTGTCTTCACCACTATTTTTGAAAGTTCTTTGTTCCATTTTTTCTGGGTTTCTTTTTTGGTCCTATTGAAATCCCAATGGGGTATTTCCGTCTCCATGTTTTTTAAGGCTCCAGCCATGCTTACGGGGGAAAGGGCCATTTTCACCTGTATCTTCTCATGGTCGTCAGTTTTAAAATTAAAATAGGCCCTGATATTTTTACCGGCCATTTCAGGAAAGTTCTTTTCCTCATTGAACTTGCGATAAAAGCCCCCATATTGTAAAGTGTCGTACTTTTTATGTCCATATGAGTCAAAGGGCTTGGAAAACTGCATGGCAAAAAAGACCTTTCTGGTCCGTGCCCATCCACTGGTCTGTCTATAACCCGTAATCAGCGAGTCGTTCTCCACTCTTACGAAAGTCCAAACATTTTTGTCCTTGTGATGGTAAATATTGGACACCAAATCAAGGATTATATGTGCATCCTCTGATTTTGGAAAAGTGTATTGGTGAAACCCCACCCTGTCGCTGGCAGTCAACTCTGCCTTTACACCATAATCATCCAGTTGAACCATGTAATACCCTGGTGTCGCTTCTTCATTACTATGTGAAAACTTGGAATGGTATCCAATTTCTGGGATTTCAGGACTCCCGGGATCTAATGTCAATTCACCCGTGGTCGGCATAATCAAGAGGTCCCCAAGGTCTGAGTGACCTGTTCCACTAAAGTGTGTATGGCTAAAACCAAAGATGGTGGAGTCGGCATACTGATATCCCGAGCAGTACTCATAGGCACGTCGGTTATATTCATTGGACTTTGCATATGGTTGATTGTTGGTCTCAGGGCTCA
>JBFOLQ010000152.1:0-2564 GCA_040830145.1 Flavobacteriaceae bacterium
GACAATACAGGTGGTCCTGGAGGTACTTCAACAATCTTAATGTTGGCATTGTGTTTTTTACCCAATTCCTGAATTTTTGGCCTCAACAGTTTGGCAATATCATGGCTCTGTTCGCTTCGGTCCTGCTTGTCGGTTAGATTCACTTGGATATCGGCCATATTGCTTCCTCCTCGAAGATCATAATGCCTTACCAGACCGTTGAAGGTGATAGGAGCCGAAGTTCCCACATAGCTTTGATAATTGACCACTTCTGGGCGAGTGGACAAATAGGCGCCGATTTCCTTGGCAACCACTGCTGTTCGTTCCAAGGTGCTGCCTTCAGGAAGGTCTATCACCACCTGAAATTCGTTTTTATTGTCAAATGGCAACATTTTTACTGCCACCGATTTGGTAAAGAACATTGCTATGGATGCCATCAATAAGAAAAAAGTAATCCCTAGAAACAACCAGCGTTTTTTGCGATTCTCAATCAGTGGCCTCTCAAAACGATCATACATTCTATAAATGAATGAGTCTTGCATTTTGGCGGCGGGTTTTTCCTTCTGCTTTTTGTCTTTTTCCCTCAAAAAGAGATATCCCAAATATGGAGTAATAGTCAATGCCACAAAAAGGGACAGCAACATGGCTATGGATGCCCCAATGGGCATAGGCGACATATAAGGTCCCATTAATCCTGAAACAAAGGCCATAGGGAGTACGGAAGCTATGACCGTAAAGGTTGCCAAAATAGTAGGGTTACCCACCTCATTGATTGCGTAGAGCGCTGCGTCCTTAAATGGCAATCGTTTCATTTTAAAATGACGGTGCATGTTCTCTGCAATAATGATGGAGTCATCCACTACAATACCGGTCACAAAAACAAGGGCAAAAAGGGTAATTCTATTTAACGTATAATCCAGCATGTAATAGCTGAGCAAGGTCAGGGCAAACGTAATGGGCACGGACAGAAACACAACTAAGCCTCCACGCCAGCCCATGGCCAACATGACCACAAAGGTTACCGCAATAATGGCCCCGATCAAGTGCAACAATAGCTCAGATACTTTTTGTGAGGCGGTTTGCCCATAATTTCGGGTCACTTCAACCTGTACTTCATTTGGAATAAGCGTGGTTTTTAAACGCTCTACTTTCTCAAGTACCACATCGGCAATTTTCATGGCATCCGCCCCTTTCCTTTTGGCGATGGAAATGGTCACTGCGGGATATTCCGATTTGTACTCGGTCGATTTTTTACTGGCAGCTCCAAAACCTAAGGAAACATAGTTTTTTGGCAGTTCTGGTCCGTCAGTAACCATGGCAATCTGTCTTAAATAAATAGGCTGGCCTTGCTTTGTTCCCACTATAAGGTTTTCTAAATCTTGTTTGGACTCCAAGAAATTTCCGGTGCTAATATGAAATTCGGTATCGTTGGTATAGAAGTTACCCGAATCCATCTGTTGGTTATTGGCCTTCACCATTTGGGCAATCGCCAGAAAGTCCAATCCGCTTTCTGCCATCTTATCTTAATCCACCTCTACGCGAAGTTGACGATTTCTACCTCCAATCTTTTTGGTGATGGAAACATCATTCACCTTTTCAATTTCGTTCATCAACTCTGCTGAAATTTCCCGCAACTGAAAATCATCATAAGTTTCGCTCCAAAGCGTAAGGGCCAACATGGGTACATCATCAATAGCACGGGTTTTTACCAAAGGCATGGTTACGCCTTCAGGCATTTCGTCCATGTGCTTGTTGATCTCATCATAGAGTCTTACCAAAGAACGCTCAATGTATTCCCCAACATAAAACTGAACAATAACCATCCCCTGCTCTTTCATGGAGGTGGAGTATACGTATTCCACTCCCTTAATATTGGATATGATCTTTTCAAGAGGTTTTGTAATTCTGGATTCCACCTCTGTAGGGCTTGCTCCGGGGTATCCCACAAAAATATCGGCCATGGGTACATCAATCTGTGGCTCTTCTTCCCTTGGGATCAAGAAAGAACTGTACACCCCAATGATCATGAATACAATCATCAGCAGCACCGTTAGCTTGGAGCCAATAAAACCTCTCGCTATTTTTCCTGCAAGTCCGTCTTTCATTCCTACCTAGTTTAGGTTATTGTATGGTTACTTTAGCTCCGTTGAACAGCTTTCCATCTGAAGAAAGGATATATTTTTCTCCTTTGGAAAGTCCCGAAAGCAATTCTACCTCATCTCCATAACTATCTCCAAGCCTTAGCCATCGTAAAAGCGCAACATTGTCTTGTCCCACCGTATAAATTCCCGATAGTTGTCCTTGATGCACCAAGGCCTTGGACGGAACCGTCAATATCCCCTCTTCATTTTTCTCTTTGTCCGTCTTTAGCCTTATGGTTGCATACATGCCTGACAATATTCTGGCCTCAGAATGGTCCAACAATACTTTCATTACATATTGGCCGCCTGTATTTTGTGCCGAAGCACTCAACTCGCTAACCTTACCACTTAAAGTGGTGTCCAATGCTTTAATGTGAACTAGGGCATTCATCCCAGTTTCAATATTTCCAATTTTGTTTTCATCTACCTTGGCCTCTACCTCAA
>JBFOLQ010000153.1:0-5119 GCA_040830145.1 Flavobacteriaceae bacterium
TCTTTATTCCGGCGACTTCGGGAACGGCAGGGCAAGGGGCCCTAAAGTTGGCCAAGGATGCTGGGGCCATTGTCATTGGAACGACCAGGACCCCAAAGAAAAAGCAGTTTCTAATGGACATAGGGGCAGACCATATAATTGTCACCCAAGAAGAAAATATCCGGGAACGACTCATGGGCATTGTAGGGGACAAGGGGATACAATTCGCCTTTGACCCCATTGGTAATACCGAGTTCAACCAAGCGTATATGCCGGTGTTGACCTTTGGGGGCAACGCTGCCATCTACGGCTTGCTCAGTGGGGAGTTCCCCACCTTTCCAGTGCTCGATTTGGTACGAAGGAACACCACACTCCATGCCTATTCCATGTTCAACCATGTGATGTACAAGGACCAATTGGAGGAAGGTAAAAAATACGTATTGGAAAGGATTGCCAAGACAGGTTTAAAACCCATAGTGGACCGTGTATTCCCTTTTATGCAAACGGTGGAGGCCTACCAGTACATGTTGAGTGGAAAGCAAAAGGGAAAAATTGTGGTGAGAATCTAAACAAAAGATAAGATGGACAAAAAAATCGGAGTTGTACGATTTCACGAACTGGGCGGAGTGGAAGCTTTACAAATAGACAAACTGGATGCTCCAAAACCAAAAGGTACCGAAGTCTTTCTCAAAGTGGAGGCATTTGCCTTGAACCAGGCCGATATATTGACAACCATGGGCTATCATTACATTCAGCCCGAATTACCTTCCAGCCTTGGCTCTGAAGCTTCTGGTACCGTTGTGGCCATTGGTGACAAGGTTACCAAATTCAAGGTAGGTGATAAAGTGACTGCAGTACCACACTACAACGAAACGTTTTACCCGACCCAAGGGGATCATTGCCTTATGTTGGAGCAGTATCTAACACCCATCCCAGAAGGGTATTCATTTGAGCAGGCCACCTCATTTTGGATGCAGTTTCTTACTGCTTATTACGCCTTATTCGATATGGGAAATGTGAAAACAGGGGACTATGTCCTCATTGCCGCTGCATCAAGTTCGGCTGGCCAGGGTGGGCTAAAACTTGCCAAGGATGCTGGGGCCACGGTAATAGCCACGACCCGCTCAGAGAATAAGCGACAGTTTTTGCATGACATTGGAGCGGATTACGTAATCAATACCGCAACGGAAGACATTACGAAAAAGATACTGGAATATACCAATGGCAATGGGATAAACTTCTCCTATGACCCCATCGGAGGACCTTTTACCGCTTCTTATCTCGATGCCTTGGGATATGGGTGCACGATAGCGATCTATGGACTTTTGAGCGGAGCGTCCACAGAGTTGGATATCCTCCGTTTGCTCAGAAAGAACAGTCAAATGCAGGTCTATTCCTTAATTAATTATGCCTGTGATGCAGATAAATTGATAAGGGGTCAAGAGTATATTTTGGAGAGGATAAATAAGGGCGCGTTGGTACCAATCATTGATAAGGTATTTCCCTTTGAGCAAACGGTGGAGGCGTATCAGTATATGTTGAGTGGAAAACAAAAGGGAAAAATTGTGGTGAAAATAGAGCACTAAAATGGAATGGATCAATGATGATTTTATAAGGCGCCATGTTTCGTATCCGGAACTGATGGGGGCATTGAAATCGGGTTTTGCCGAAAACACGGTGCAATGTCCACCCAAATTGGTGTATACCTATACAAATCATAGAGATTTAGAAAAGAATACGGCCTTGGTCATGCCAGCCTGGGACAATACTGATTTTTTTGGCCTAAAGATGGTCACGGCGACCCCGGGAAACAAACATGGTGATACTCCCTATCTTAATGGGACCTATCAATTGTTCAATGCCAATACAGGGATACCAATATTGGCCATGGATGCCAAACTCCTTACCAATATGCGCACTGCCGCTACTTCAACCTTGGCGAGCAAATTATTGGCGGGGTCCCATGCTTCCTCAGTACTCATTTTGGGAAATGGTGCACTCGCCCCTTTCTATGTAGAGGCATATGGTGCATTACCTTCCGTGAAGAACATATATGTATGGGGGAGGAATTTTGAGATGTCACAACACCTTGCCAAGGACACCACCATAGGGGCACAATTGGAAGCCGTTCAGAATTATCGGGAGTATACAGAAGGTGTTGACATTATAGTGTCCATTACCTCCAGTAAGGAACCCCTTATTTACCCCCATTATTTGGGCGTGGGCCAACATTATGATTTAGTGGGGTCCTACACTACGGATATGGCCGAGTTCTCAGGAGAGGTCCTTGCCAATTGCTCAGTATTTGTGGACAACAGGGATGTAACCCCTGACCATTCAGGGGAATTTGCACAGGCATTAGAGCAAGGGTTTATAAGAAGGGATCACATTAAAGGGGATATGGCACAGCTTTGTAAAAATGGGTATGTCAGAACATCCCGGGAGGAATGCACTCTTTTTAAAAGTACAGGGATGGCATTGGAAGATTTGGTTATGGCGCGATTGATATTTAAAAAATATACGGATGCAAGACAGTAGAATAGGTATTGATATTGGGGGAACATTTACGGATTTGATCTATCAGGATGAAAAAGGGATGGCTGTGGCCGTAAAGGTCCCCACCACGCCTGGTCATCCTGACCAAGGATGTATCAATGCCATTCGCAAGGCCCCAATCGGGGACATGGGCAAGGTGTCCTATTTTCTACATGCCACCACCGTGGGGCTCAATGCACTTTTGGAACGTAAGGGGAGCATTGTGGGTATCTTGACCACACAAGGGTTCAGGGATACCTTGGTCATAGGCAGGGGGGACCGGGCCGAGATGTACAACATTAAATGGAATCCGCCACCACCACTCGTTCCACGAAAATTACGTCTGGGCATCCGCGAACGAATCATGTGTGACGGAGCCGTTCGGGAAAACCTTGTGAAGGAAGACATTTTGCAGGCCTTGGAAATTTTTAAGGCACACAAGGTAGATGCCATTGCTGTGATATACCTTCATGCCTATGCCAATCCCGTGCATGAGTTGGAGACCTATAAAATCCTAAGGGAAGAAGGGTTTACAGGAGGAATATCCCTATCCCATCAAGTATCTGGGGAGTACAGGGAATACGAACGGACCACCACGACGGTCATTGATGCCTTTGTAAGTGGAAGGATGGGGAATTATTTAGACAATATTGACCAAAAACTACGTGAGATAGGATTCAAGGGATTGCCGCTCATTACCAAATCAGGGGGCGGTGCCATGACGTTCAAGGATGCCACTG
The DNA here is from genome assembly GCA_040830145.1 of Flavobacteriaceae bacterium. Lineage (GTDB taxonomy): Bacteria > Bacteroidota > Bacteroidia > Flavobacteriales > Flavobacteriaceae > JBFOLQ01. The sequence continues at coordinate 3,255 of JBFOLQ010000153.1, forward strand.
GCAGTTTGTCGCAAACCGTTATGTCAGGACCGGTAGCCGGAGCGGAAGGGGCTGCTGAGCTTTCCCGGGAATTGGGATTGGGGAATTTGATTACGGCCGATGTGGGTGGTACCAGTTTTGACACCTGTGTGGTAGTGAATGGTCGCCCCAAATTAATGTACGAGGGTGAGATTATTGGGATGCCGGTACAAATGCCATGGGTAGATGTACGGTCCATAGGTGCAGGAGGTGGATCCATTGCCTACATTGATAAAGGGGGACTTCTTAAGGTGGGTCCGGAAAGTGCAGGAGCTGATCCAGGTCCCGCTTGTTATGGAAGAGGAGGTACATTGCCCACCATTACAGATGCCGCTTTTGTGTTGGGGATGTTGGGCAAGGGCGAATTGGCCTCTGGATTGGTACTGGACAAAAATAAGTCGGTGAGGGCCCTGAAGCCTTTGGCGAGCACCCTCAAGACCTCCGTGGAACAAGTGGCGGTCGGAATCCTCAAGATTGCGGCATCGGCCATGTCAAATGCCATACGGGAAATCACCATAGAAAATGGGATAGATCCCCGCGAAATGAAACTACTGGCCTATGGGGGGGCAGGACCTCTTTTTGCGGACCTCATTGCAGCGGAATTACAAATGGAATCTGTGCTGTTGCCACCGTTCGCCGGAAATTTTTCGGCCTGGGGATTGCTAGGGAGCGATATCCTGTATGTAAGGTCCCTGACCAAACGGACTGACTTGAACGAGGGCTTCGCCAAAGGATTGAACCCATTAATATCCAAGTTGTTTGGGGAGCTCAAAGGCAGGTTGGATGTACGTACTGGGATTCGCTATGAGGTGGGATTGGATATCCGCTATAAAGGACAGGAACATACCTTGACCATAGATGTGGAGAATGATGCGGGGCGCATAGTGGCTGATAGGGAAACCGTTTCAAGACAATTTGAAAAAGCTTATCAGGACATCTTCGATTCACGTTTGGACCATCCGTTGGAAATTGTCTCACTTCGGTTGGCACTTCGAAAATCCTTGTCAAAGAGGACCTATCGGCATGCTAAGGGAAAAACAGAGCCCACGCCCGAAAAGATATTGGCCTATTCCTTTTTGGAGCGGCAATTTGTGGAATTCAGGCTCGTCCATAAGGATGCACTGAAAATGGACGTGCCCGTAAAGGGACCGGTCATATTGATTGAGGATACCTCGACCGCCTATTTTGATACGGATACCCAAATAAGGTTAGACCCATCAGGCTGTGTGTTTATAACCAAAAACCTAAATGGGGGTTCATGATGGAAAATGGAAACAACCAATAACGAGTAACGAACAACCATCAACAAACAACGAAATGGAAGCCATACATATTTTTTCAGCCGTGGAAAGCAGAAAGGAACGGAGTGATGGGAAGGTGGACCCCATTACCACCGAGATTATTCGCAATGCCCTCAATTCAGCTGCCAATCAAATGAAACAGGCGCTGTGTCGAACCGCATTCTCGCCTATCATTTACGAAGTGCTTGATTTTGCAGCTGCCATCTATGATACCGAGTATAGACTTTTGGCCCAGGCCCCAAGTCTTCCCTTGTTTATGGGAACCCTCAATTTTTGTGTGGAGGAAGCGGTAAAGGGAGTGGGCGGCATAGATCAGCTAAACGATGGGGACATCATCATTTACAATAATCCCTATGGTACCGGGGCCCACCAGCAAGATGTGGCATTGGTCATGCCTATTTTCAGCCATGAAGGAACGGCATTGTTGGGATATGCGGCGATTAAGGCGCATTGGTTGGATATCGCGGCCAAGGATCCCTATTGTTCCGATACCGTGGACTATTTTCAGGAGGGGACTATCTTTCCAGGGGTCAAACTATTTGATAA
>JBFOLQ010000154.1:0-4476 GCA_040830145.1 Flavobacteriaceae bacterium
GGGAAGTGCTGTTTACTGACGGTGTGGATATAGATAAAGATACCATAGTACGTTTGGAGAAACCCAGTATCTACATTGGAAAAGAAGATGCTGGCGGAGGGATTATAACGTATAGAAACGGACAACTTTACTGGATTCACCAATCCGATTAAAAAGTCTTACCAGTAAGCCCTATCACTTCTCCTCAGCACTTTCCGTTTCCTTGGGACGAATATCAATCTGCGGTTTTTTAAGCACCTGTTTGTTGGCAATGCTGCGTTCCAAGGACAATAGGAGGGAGGGCAACAGAATCAGATTGGAGAGCATGGCAAACAAAAGGGTGGCCGAGACCAGGGCCCCCAAGGCCTGGGTGCCCCCAAAGCTGGATATGGTAAAGACCGAGAACCCAAAGAACAACACAATGGAGGTGTAGAACATACTTACCCCGGTCTCCCGTAAGGCATTGTACACTGATTTTTTAATATGCCATCGGTTGGCCATGAGTTCTTGGCGGTATTTCGCCAAAAAGTGGATGGTGTCATCCACCGAAATACCAAAGGCAATACTAAATACCAAAATGGTGGAGGGTTTTATGGGGACCCCAAAAAAGCCCATGAGTCCTGCGGTGATGACCAGGGGCAGTATGTTGGGCACTAGGGAAATGATGATCATCCGGAACGACCGGAAGAGGTAGGCCATAAATATGGAGATAAGCCCTATGGCCAAGGCCAGGGACAGCAATAGGTTTTTGATGAGGTATTTGGTGCCTTTGAGGAACAACAGGGCCTTGCCCGTCATATAGACGTTATAGCGTTCCGAAGGGAATATTTTGGCGATGGAGGTCAGGAGTGTCTTTTCCAATTCCTCCATCCGGGGCGTCTTTACATCCCGCATAAAGGTGGTCATACGGGCGGTCTGCCCCAAACTATCCACAAAGCTCTCCAAGAGTTGGCCGTTCTCGGAGGATTTTCGGGCCATGTCCATAATAAAATTGCTCTCCTGACTGGTGGGCAACTGGTAGTATTTGGGGAGGCCGTTGTAAAACGCCTGCTTGGAATATTTCACCAGATTCACTACGGAGACGGGTTTGGAAAGTTCCGGCATACCCTCAATTTCGGTCGCCAAACGGTCCATGCGCTTCAGTGTGGCCAGCTTTAGGATGCCATTTTTCCGTTTCGCATCAATGACCACTTCCACGGGCATAATGCCCTTGAATTCCTTTTCAAAAAAACGGATATCCTGAAAGAACTTGGCGTCCTTGGGGAGGTCCTCAATCCGACTTCCAGTGATTTGAATTTGGTAGATGCCAATAATGCTCAGTACCAGCACCACGATGGATACAATGTACACCGCGATGCGGTGGTGGCGCACCACCCGTTCCATCCAGTTTACAAAGCGGTCAATCCATTTTTTGTTCAGGTGTTTCAGGTGCTTGTACTTGGGGACCGGCATAAAGCTGTAGATGGTGGGGATGATCAACAGCGAGAGCAAAAAGATGCACAGGATATTGATGGAGGCCACAATGCCGAATTCCTTTAACAGGTCACTATCCAGGATGATAAAGGTGGCAAAGCCCACGGCCGTGGTTACATTGGTCATAAGGGTGGCGTTGCCCACCTTGGAGATGACGCGTTGCAGCGATTTGGCCTGATTGCCGTGCTTTTTTACTTCCTGTTGGTACTTATTGATGAGGAAGATACAGTTGGGAATGCCAATGACGATGATAAGGGGCGGGATGAGGGCGGTCAAGATGGTGATTTCGTACTGGAACAGCCCCAAGATACCAAGGGCCCACATTACCCCAATGATGACCACACACATGGAAATGAAGGTGGCCCGAAAACTCCGAAAGAAAAAGAAAAAGATGATGGAGGTCACAATCAGGGCCGCCAAAATAAAATACCCTATTTCGTCTATGATGATCTTGGAGTTCCAGGTTTTGATATAGGGCATTCCCGATACGCGAACGTCAAGCCCCGTTTCTGCCTCAAAATTGTCCACCAGGGTCTCCAGGTCGTTCAAGACGAATTCACTGCGTACGGTGGTGTTCAGGATATCCTTGTCCAAATACAAAATGGTGCGGATGGTGCCCGTTTCCTTGTTAAAGATAAGGTCCTGGTAAAAGGGCAGGTCATTGAAGAGATGTTCCTTGATCGCTGCAATCTCTTTTTGGGTAGTGAGGGTGTCCCCTACCAAGGGGCGTAGGGTAAACTCTTGTTTTTCCGGGTCCCGTACCAATTCCTGGAGGTTATCCGTAGAGATGACAAAATCCACCTCAGGGATGGCTCCAAACTGTTTGCTGAGCTTGTTCCACCGCCCAAAATTTTCAAGGGTAAAGAGCAGGCTGTCCTGTATGCCCAATACAATGGCATTGTCTTCCTCGCCAAACAGGCTTACAAAATTGCCGTATTGTACGGTTTCGGGATGGTCATCGGGCAGCACATTGGCCTCCGTATTGCTGAACCTCATATGCTTCCATTGCATTCCCAAGAATATGGTAATTGCTATGACGATGGCTAAGATGAGTATCCTGTTTCTAAGGATGATACGGGCCGTTCGGGGCCAAAAGCCTTGCATGATCTTTATTGCCATTGGGGAGGTTTACTGGCAGCAAAGGTAGAAAATGAAAACCTGCTATGCCAAAAGGGTATAGGGAAATTTCGGCCTTCTTTTGGAAAGGGTGGGGGTTATACCTTCATGATTTCTGCCTCCTTGGCCGCTAGAAAATCATCAATTTTTTTGGTGTAGGCATCGGTGAGTTCCTGGATGTCCACTTCGGCATTGCTGGTAAGGTCTTCAGATACATCAAGGTCCTTCACCTCTTTTTTGGCCTCTTGGCGGGCGTTTCGCACCCCTACCTTCGCATGTTCGGCCTCAGCCTTGGCCTGCTTTACAAGCTGCTTTCTGCGTTCTTCGGTCAAGGGCGGCACATTGATGATAATGGTCTCCCCATTGTTCATTGGGTTAAACCCCAGGTTGGCATTCCGGATGGCCGTTTCAATATCCACCAGCAGATTTTTTTCCCAAGGCTGCACGGAAAGCGTCATACCATCGGGCGTATTTACATTGGAAACCTGGGATAGGGGCGTTTGGCTACCATAGTATTCCACCATGACGTTGGATAACATGGCAGGACTCGCCTTCCCGGCCCGTATCTTGATAAATTCCTTTTCCAGATGGGCAATCGCCGCATCCATACTTTCCTTGGTCGTGTCCAGAATGAATGTAATCTCCTCGTTCATATCGAAATTTTATAAGTCCGACAGCATGATTTGTGCCAAAATTACAGATTGACAATGGTGCCAATGGGTTCCCCTTCCACTATCTTGAGCAGGTTGCCCTGCTTGTTCATATCAAATACGATGATGGGCAGTTCGTTTTCCTGGCTCAGGGTAAAGGCAGTGGTGTCCATTACCTTTAATCCTTTGGTGAGTACCTCGTTAAACGATATGGTGTCAAACTTAGTGGCATTTTTGTCTTTTTCAGGATCTGAGGTATAGATGCCATCAACACGGGTTCCTTTTAAAATGACATCGGCCTCTATCTCAATGGCGCGTAGCACGGCCGCTGAATCCGTCGTAAAATAAGGATTCCCCGTACCACCTCCAAAGATGACCACCCTACCTTTTTCCAAGTGGCGGATGGCACGCCTGCGGATAAAGGGCTCGGCCACCTCATTGATTTTTATGGCCGATTGCAAACGGGTTTCCACCCCATTTGTTTCCAAGGCACTTTGAAGGGCCAGTCCGTTGATGACGGTCGCCAACATGCCCATATGGTCTCCCTGCACGCGGTCCATGCCCTGACTGGCACCGGCGAGCCCCCGGAAAATATTGCCCCCACCAATGACAATGGCCACCTGGAGGCCCCTATTTACCACGGCCTTGATTTCCTCAGCGTATTCTGAAAGCCGCTGGCCATCAATTCCGTACTGTTTTGAGCCCATTAGGGCCTCACCGCTCAATTTCAATAAAATGCGTTGGTATTGCATGGTGTCTCGTTAGCTTCACGCAAAAATAATCAAAAATTGTTAGGACAAAATGTGCGCCCGAACAGGTTATACCGGATTAAAATAGGGGGTGGCACATCTTGAACCACAAATATTTCATAATCTTGCAAAGCCCTTTTATGGGCTGAATAAAACAAACAAATATTCCAAAATGAAAAAAATAGCAATTATTGCCCTGGTAGGGGCCTTTTTGTACGGCTGTGGAAGTAGCAAGACCTTGTTCACTGCCGATACCGTGGCCATAAAGGCTTCCATGGATTTGAACCAAGTGGTCGATGATAAGGTATGGGTTGAGGTAGATCCAGGAAATCTGGCCCCAGGCCCTACGTCATTCTTTATACCCAAAACAGTTCCCGGCACCTATAGTTCCGACAACTACGGAAAGTACATTGAAGGTTTTAAGGCCTTTGATGGTAAGGGCAACGAACTCGCCTTTGAAAAGACCGATGACAATACCTGGGTCATTGCCGATGGGGGAAACTTGGATA
>JBFOLQ010000155.1:0-2927 GCA_040830145.1 Flavobacteriaceae bacterium
CAATTGCATGAAAAGGTATGCCGTATGGCCAACGTATTGAAGGCAAAGGGCGTTAAAAAAGGAGATCGGGTGTGCATATATCTCCCCATGATTCCGGAACTGGCCATCTCCGTACTGGCCTGCGCGCGTGTGGGTGCCATTCATTCCGTGGTATTTGCCGGATTTTCATCCCAGGCACTATCGACCCGAATCAACGATGCCGAGTGTAGTATGGTCATCACTTCTGATGGTTCGTACCGCGGTGCCAAGACCATTGATCTAAAGGGAATCGTGGACAAGGCATTGGAAGATTGTCCCACCATTACATCGGTTTTGGTCACCAAACGGATCAAAAGTGATATCCATATGGAAAAAGGTCGGGATGAGTGGTTGCAACCCTTGTTGGATAAGGCCTATGCCGATTGCGTCCCAGAAGTGATGGATGCAGAAGATCCCCTGTTCATTCTGTATACCTCCGGGTCAACGGGAAAACCCAAGGGCATGGTACACACCTGTGGTGGGTATATGGTGTACACGGCCTACACCTTCAAAAATGTCTTTCAATATAAAGAGGAGGATGTCTATTGGTGTACAGCGGATATCGGATGGATAACGGGCCATTCCTATATTGTCTATGGCCCCTTGGCCAATGGGGCTACCACCGTCATGTTTGAAGGGGTCCCCTCCTACCCTGATTATGGGCGTTTTTGGGAAGTGGTTGAAAAACATAAAGTCAATCAGTTCTACACTGCACCAACGGCCATACGGGCATTGGCCAAGGAAAAACTGGATTTTGTTGAAAAATATGACCTCTCCTCTTTGAAGGTATTGGGGACCGTTGGGGAACCCATTAATGAAGAAGCATGGCATTGGTACAACAACAACGTAGGAAAGAAACAAAGTCCCATTGTGGACACCTGGTGGCAAACAGAGACTGGTGGTATATTGATCAGTCCCATTCCCTATGTCACCCCCACGACCCCTACCTTTGCCACCTTACCCTTCATAGGGATCCAGCCTGTTTTAATGGATGAAAAAGGGAAGGAAATTGAGGGAAAACAGGTAGAGGGACGTTTATGCATCAAATTTCCATGGCCTTCCATGGCCCGTACCATTTGGGGCAACCACCAGCGCTATAGGGACACCTATTTTTCAGCCTTTGAAAATAAATATTTCACAGGTGATGGTGCCATGCGGGATGCCGTGGGTTATTACCGTATCACGGGTAGGGTTGATGATGTTATCATCGTGTCGGGCCATAATCTGGGTACCGCTCCCATAGAGGACAGTATCAATGAGCACCCAGCCGTAGCAGAATCAGCTATTGTGGGCTTCCCCCACGATGTAAAGGGCAATGCCCTTTACGGATACGTAATCCTAAAGGAAACCGGGGAAACTAGAGATCGTGATAATCTAAGAAAGGAAATCAATCAACTTATTACGGAACAGATTGGCCCCATTGCCAAATTGGATAAAATACAATTTGTGCCCGGCCTGCCCAAAACCCGTAGTGGTAAGATCATGCGAAGAATCCTCCGTAAGATTGCCAGTAAGGACACCTCTAACCTTGGGGATACCAGTACCCTGCTTAACCCCGAGGTCGTGGAGCAAGTCATGGAAGGGGCCCTATAGGCTTTCACCCTCCAAAAGAAGGCTCAATGCCCAGGAACCTATGGGGCAATGGATATTCCCATAGCTTCTGGGCGTTGCCTTTTTCATTGGCTATCCGTATTTTTTTTGTAGGGTGGCCACCACCTCGGATGTCCTAGTGTGCCTTTCCTTCTCCAAAAGTACTTTGGCCGGTCGTTCCCGTTCCGTACAGTCTGCAATGGCGCAACGTTCACAGGTTACGCCCACATCATAGGTCTTGATGGCGGGGTCGTTTAGAAACTTGACCTTCTTTCGCAATTGGTCATTGATCAAGAGTCCTATGCTCACACTGCGGTACTCTTCCTGTCGAAAAGGGTCTTTCATGGCCGATGAAAAAATCAAATACGAAAGTCCATCATCGGGATAATGGGATATCTGTACATCCATGTGATGCTCAGTGCCCAACCTTTCAATTTCCTTCAAAACCCGTATGGAGACCCATCTGCGGCAATATTTTTCATCGATTTCATTGCCATGGGGTGAATGCTGGTGGGTCAGATGAAGTTCCTTGGTAATCACAAAATAGTTACTGCCCCTTTTGTGTCCGAACCGTAGAAAAAATAAATTTTCCAAATGATAATCGTTGGGCAACATATTGGTCAACCGCTGATATAGTGACTCTGAGGATGCATTATAAAAATTGCTCATGCCTACCAAAAACGTCTTATCGAACTTAGGCTTGGCCAAAAAAGTGTCCAAATGTTTTTTGAGGGTATCACGTGGCAAGATGAACGCACCGGCAAAATAAGAGGCATAGAAGTTATTGAGCACCTGATCAAAATTATCGAACGCAATCCATGTGAACGTATATAGTCGTTCCGTAATGTCCAAAAAATTATAGCCTATTTCCTTGGCATAAATGAAGGTGCGTTGGGCTTCATCCACTCGATCCGCAATTAGCAGTGTTTTTGACTTCGGGCAAAAAACGGAACGTAGGTTATCCAGTTCCTGATACTTCTGCAAATCCTCATTATTGATGGTATAACCGTACTCCCCTATTAAAATTTCCTCAAGTTCCCTTGAAGAAACGGATTGTCCAAGGTGCACGTGATAGGCCTTGGCAAAATCAAGAACGGATTGTTCAAGATCGGGAAAAAAATTGTTGTTGGCCTCTTGATAAGAGCGCAATGAGGCCAAATAAAAGCTCTCCCTACCAAAATTATAGTGCTTTGCTATTTCAATAATGGTACTGATAAAGGCATTGACCTTGGTAGGTGCATTGGCCACTATATCTATAAGGTCGCTTTCCTTGATACCAAAAAGCTCCAAGGGCAATTCCTTTAGGACCTTGGATTGGA
>JBFOLQ010000156.1:0-3853 GCA_040830145.1 Flavobacteriaceae bacterium
ATAAAAAGTAGTGCAACCTCCCACCGGCCACTTACGTTTTCCACTGTATATTGTACCTCAGCATCCAACAACCAATCCTCTTTTTTTCCCTTCTCTTCCTTCACAGGGCCACCTTTATCAGTTTTGTCTTTTCAACTATTTCAAATTCCAGGTTACGATCGGTCATATTCAAATCATTGTCTAGCAATATTTCCCGTATGGCCATGGTCTTGTCCCCTTTCAAATTCCTTTCCTTGAGCAAAAATTGGGTAGGCTTGTACATCTTTACAAACCATTGGCTCGTCACAGGCGTCACCAATAACCTATTATGATCCTTAAGATAGGAAACATAGGCATAATTGACTTCTCCGAATATTTTTTTCACCAAACTCCCATCGAGACAGATATGTGAGGACCGCAGGCAAATCACTATTTTGTCACACTGGATTGTTGTAATTCCTGTACGATTGCGTTCACTACTTTTTCCCCAGCTTTCTCCACTTCCGGACTCAAGCCCACTTCCAACTTTGTATTTTCAATGGCAATGAGATATACTTCAATATCCTCTGGATATCCATCTGCCATTATTTTTTTGGCATATGAAAGAGCCTGGTCCCATTTCATTCCATGTAAAAACACCATGGGATCTTCTTGCGGGGCCCTCATCACCTCCTTGGCCGGCACCTTAAAAACCGTGCCCACGGGTTCATTGGAATTCAGCACGGCATCCACTAAAATGATTCGGTCATGCCCCTTTAATTTGAACAATACTTCAAAGGCCGCAGTTCCCATATCAAAAAAACTGATATCCTCCCGTTCCCCAAACTGCTCTCCCAAACGCTCAATAATATGGACACCAATGGCATCGTCACTCCTTACGGGGTTACCAAAACCCATTATAGCCGTCCTATTTCCCATATATAAAAGTTAAAAAAGACTTTCCCGATGAAATCATCAGGAAAGCCTCATACACATAATCTTATGTCAGGATATTAGAGCTTGAATTTTGATAGTTCAACTCCTGTTTTGGCGTCATGCGCGTGTACGGTACATACCAAGCATGAATCAAAGGAACGCGCCACAATACCCACTTCCACCGGATCCAACGGGTCTTCTATGGTCGTGCCCAATAAGGCGCTCTCAATGGGGCCTGGATTGTCATTACCATCCTGCGGACCCACATTCCATGTGGTAGGGGCCATAACCTGATAGTTTTTAATCACACCATTCTTAATTTCCACCCAATGGGCCAATGATCCCCGGGCCGCCTCGGTGGCCCCAAAACCCTTACCATCCCTTTCCACAGGTTTGATATAGAATTCCCCATCCAAATCTATTTCAGAGAGCCATTTATCAATCAAGGTATATATTCTTGGGGCTTCGTGGACCCTGGCCAACACCCTTGTAAATACACTTGGGCCTAATTTTTTCATAATATCCCCGAATAGCGGATCCTTGATCTGGTGGTCCAAATTATTGGGATTGGCATTCATAATGACCCTAGCCAAAGGCCCTGCCTCACATGCATGCCCATCATAGCGAGGTGCCTTGGCCCAACTATACTGCCCACCGAAATCTGAGTGTTCCAAGGTCTGTGACTTTGCTGGGGTTGGAACAGGTTCATCCCAAGGATGCAATCCATCCTTTTGGTTATCATACCAAGAGTGCTTTACATGCTCGCTGACCTTCAGGTGATCAAACTCATGATAATTTTGCCCATCAAAGAAACCACTTGATGAAATCAAGGCTTTGTTCCTTCCTTCAATGGTAGGGTTGTTGTACAAATCCTTATGCAAGTAAGTCCCATATGCCAGAAACTTTCCTACTCCCTGACCAAATTTATCCAAGCCAAACTCCAGTCCAGCCCTAATCAACAGGCCAAGGTCACTATTTCGTTGGGATTCGTTCTCATCAACCCACGCAAGCATATCATCCCAAGTCTTGATTTCTAGATACCGCTCTATGGAACAGCCCAACCAAACCGGCTCCAACCAATCATTCTTGAACTGCGCCATGATGGCATGGGCGCGGGTAATATCCTTTAAGGTAGGGGCACACATAACCCCGCCGGGAACCATATAACTTGAATGGGGCCATTGCCCACCAAACAGGGCATATACCTGCACGGGAAGAGCACTTGCCGTTAGACCTATCTGAAAGGTTTCACCCACGTAGGCAGACCAACGCTTTACCACTTCCTGATACAAAGGTTTATCGGCAAACTTTTTATTGGCCATATCAGTCGCAAAGATGGCATAGTACCATCTGGGTATACTTTGAATGGTTTCCGTAGCCTGTCCCAAGGCCCTTAGCAGCAACGCATTGGGAGACAATTTTGTACCCCAAGCAGTATCGAGGGCCGAAGAGGCACAATACAGGTGCGACCCCCCGCAGATACCACAAATCCTTGGAGTGACGATTAAGCCGGATTGCGGATCTTTACCTGTCATAATTTCTTCAAAACCGCGAAACATGGCGGCCTGGGTGTGTGCGCGTGTCACCTTGCCATTGTCAATATATACCTTCACATCCAAGTCGCCCTCAACACGGCCCACTGGTGATATATTCAATTCTTTTACTGCCATTTTAAACTGGGTTATTTAATTTTATCAAAGTAATGTTGGTACTATTTTGAAGTTTCCATAATCTTTCGGTTCTTGGGCATAACCTTCTGAAAACCAGCTTCCATATAGTAGGCCAGTTTATTCCTTCCTGTTGGGACTTCCTTAGGCATAAAGCCCAGATATTTCATGGTCTTGAAAACACTTCCCTTTTTAAGGTCGTGATGTGGAAAGCCCGGTTCCGTACATCCAAGGCAAGGGTGGTTTGCCCTTGTCTTACTGCTTTGTCTATTCCATAGAATATTGTTGCAACTCGCCCTGGTCATTGGTCCCCGGCAGCCTACCTCATAGAACAGGCAGCCTCCCCTTCGGCCAAATCCCCCATCAACTTTTTGGGCAAAATTGGTGACGTTGGTGCATCCATCCTGCACAAAATTGGTAAAGAACGTTTTGGGTCTGTGATATTCATCAATCTGAACATCCCCGATCCTTCCTACCGCAATGGCCACTAAAATCTGGCTAATCCAATCTGGATGGGCCGGACAACCTGGAATATTGATTACCGGAAGTCCTCCCTTTGAAACATAATCAGCTCCCAAAAAGCCCCCTTTCTTGGTTTTGTGGAACTGCATCCCCGTTGATTCACTGGGGTTGGGCGGTACGGCCGGGATACCACCCCAAGTGGCGCAATCCCCAATGGCCACCACGTATCCTGCTACTTGGGAAAGCTCCTTGATCCATTCAATCATGGGTCTATCAGCAAAATAGTTCATGGTTCCCGTACCATTGGGTCCTTGTACCAAAGAGCCCTCATAGACCAAAATGTCCATTTGTACCTTCCCAGCAAGGATATCCCGTAAAAGGTCCTGCACTTGGTCCCCTATTTGCAATCCTGTGGTCGGATGCCACAAAATGTTTAGGCCAAAATCAGTTATCAGCTCTACAACAGTAGGTTCTTCCGCATTGAGAAAGGACATGGTATTGCCACTACAAGCGCCACCTTGTAACCATAAAACGTTTGCCATTCTATTTAGAGTTTAGTTAAAAAAGATTGCCAAATATAGGAATTGGATTAAATAATTGTGAATATTTTAATTATTTGATAATATTAAGCTAGTTTCATTTTGATTTTAACATCTCTGCAATTATCAAAAACATGTTCTAAACCAGCTACTTAAACAAGGGAAAGCTTCTTATTTAGATTCGTTTTTTATTAATGCCCCCTATACCATGTATAAATCCCAGTAGTGTTCGTATTTTTATGGAATGAAAATCATCTCTACCAATATCGCTTCCCCCACTACTATTGTACA
>JBFOLQ010000157.1:0-3536 GCA_040830145.1 Flavobacteriaceae bacterium
CGGGATATATAAATACCCTATTGAATCCCCTATCCTTTTGGAAAGGGAAACCGTTAAAAATGATATTGTATCTGATCGAAAACACCACGGGGGTGAATACAAGGCCTGTTATCTTTTCCCCAAGGAGGAATATGGTTTCTGGAAACCCCTATACCCAGATTTTGATTGGAAATGGGGTGCTTTTGGTGAAAATTTAACGGTAGAGGGATTGAACGAGACCTTAGTGCGGATTGGTTCCATTTACCAGATTGGCAAGGCCACTGTACAAATTACCGAGCCCCGTCAACCCTGTTTCAAATTGGGTATAAGATTTGGAGATCAGGACATCCTTAAAAAATTCGTGGATCACGGTAGAACCGGCACATATGTACGGATTTTGGAGGAAGGGGAAGTACGTACGGGTGATGTACTTAACTTAATCGAAGAATCTGAAAGTCCGTTGACCATACAACAGTACCACCGCTTGATCACCGTAAGGGAAAAAGATCAGGAGCTCCTAAAACTGGCCGTCGCCAATGATTCCATCCGACGTAAAAAAAGGGACATGCTGAAAAAATATATACTTTAGGATATGTTGTTGGGCGACCTGGAGCATTTGGCCATTGACAAGCAATCCATGGCCTTTCCACAACACTACCATGAAACTTATTGCATTTCCCTGATAAAAACAGGCATAGAACAGATTCAATTGGAGGGCAAATCCATTTTTAGTGAAAAAGGGACCATCTCCATTACCAACCCATATGAGATCCATTCAAATCCCCTGGTCAACCAGGAGGGTCCCTTGGACTTTGACACAATCTATATTCCGGAGGATGTGATGCGCTTCTTTTCCAATGGGAAAAACAATGTTATTTTAAACAGACAGATTACGGATGGAAAGGTCATTGCACTGTTCAACCACCTAAAGGATGCCATGTGTACACATGACCCTAAAAAAATTGAGGATGCCGTAGCCCCATTTATCAAGAGTATCCTTGACAAGGGCAAAACGGAAGGCAAAGACCGTCTGCAAATAGATTTTAAGGATTTTGACCATATCAACCATTATATAAAGGAAAATATCACCGAGACATTCTACCTTGATACACTTTCAAGAATGGCCCATATGAATAAGTATGGCTTTGCCAAAAAATTCAAGGCATTTACAGGAATGACCCCCATAAACTATATTCTGATGAAAAAGGTCTTTCACAGTAAGACCGTAATCACCTCTGATACCGAACTGACCCAAATCGCCTATGATTATGGTTTTTCGGATCTTTCGCATTTTTCAAACACCTTCAAGCGTTTCGTGGGGGTATCCCCCAAAGTGTACAGGAACAATCTTTCCCATTAAAGAACTCATCTTGAGTTCAAGCCCAAATTGCCAATATCTTACAAGTTGGCATAAAAAAGGTGCCTTACATTCGGGGAAAAAATGACTGGCAAATCTGTAGTGTATGTAATCTCCCTGGTGTTCGTAAATGCGGGTATATGTCAAGGTCTGGAAGACAATTTTCCCAAAAGGAAGATGCAGAAGGACTTGGAAGTGTTCAAAAATATTAGGATACAGGCCAATTCAGGTCTTTATAAATACCGTACCGAAAAAGAAATAGATAGTATCTATCAATGGGCCTCCCAACAAACGGAAAAGGTAGCTTCCTATCGCGATTTTTTTAACCTCCTCTGCGTGCTGACTGATTTTGAGGGAAGTCTCCACAACGATACGGCACTTCCCAAGAAAATGCAATTGGAGCTTATGGAAGAGACCCAGGGATATTTTCCTTATCCCATAAAATGGATTGAGGGAAAATGGATAGTAAATTATGAAACGGACGATATTCCCCTGGGATCGGAAATCCTTTCCGTTAATGGCACCGCAATTTCAGAAATTATAAAAAGTCTCGGGATTTACTATACCACCGATGGCAAAAACCTCAGTGGAAAAACCATTGGGTTACAACGTCATTTTAGCCGATACTATCGGTTGTGGTTCGGCGCACGCAAAAATTTCACCCTGACCTATACAGTACCGCATGAAGATTCCATTCTTGAAAAGACCATCAAAAGTGTCGGCTACAAAACCTATTATAAAAATGTTCGAACCCGGTTCTCCAAACCTTTTGACAAAGGATTCTACAAAGATTGGAACGAAAACAACAGTTATACGTTCACCACAATTGGAAAAAACACCGGCCTATTGACGGTCAATAGTTTTTCTTTGGGAAATGCCGAATCCGATGAACATAAAAGGTATGTACAGTTTTTAGACTCCATATTTACCAACATGAAACGGGACGATACCAAAAATCTAATTGTGGACGTACGTAACAATGGTGGGGGTACCGACCCCAATGACTTGGTCACCTATTCCTATATGACCGATCGGGATTTTAGGGAGAACCGTCAAGCATGGATCAGTTTTGGGAAAATACCACTTTTAAGATACGTCTACAGTAAGGTTCCCAAATTCCTGAGACCCCTTGGGGTTGGGAAATACAACAAAATGTTCCAAAAAGAATTTCCCAATAAAGAAGGGAATAAGTATTTTCAGAGTGCGGCAAGTAGTGATAAAATGATTCGCAATCCAAGGGATAATGCCTTTACGGGGACCATTTATCTATTGATCAGTCCCCGTATAGCATCGGCAGGGAGCCTTTTTGCGGCCATGTTGGCCGGAAATGACAACACAATTGTGATAGGCGAGGAGACCATGGGGGGATATTATGGCCATAACGGGCACAACCCGCTTGGATATACATTGCCAAAATCAAGGATAAGCGTATTCTTTTCCGTTGTGAACTTGGAACAGGATGTCCCAGTTAAGGAAAACCAACAATATGGCAGGGGCATCATTCCCCACCATAATGTATCACAGACCTATGAAGACTATTTGACCCACACGGATACGCAAATGAATTATGTTTTGAAACTGATAAAAAACCAACAAATATCAAAATAGCCCTTCCCCACTCCGAAATCATCTATTGGCCCCATTTTTTGAACCAGGAAGTGGCTGACCATTATTTCAAATGCATGTTAAAGCAAACCCCTTGGCAACAAGATTATATCACCCTCTTTGGCAAAACCCATCCCCAGCCCAGGCTAACGGCACTATATGGGGATAACGGAAAGGAGTAGTCGTATTCAGGTATTAAAATGCGGCCCATACCCTTTTCAAGGGAATTACTTGACATCAAGGAGAAAGTGGAGCAAAGGGTATCTGCCCGTTTCAACAGCTGTCTCTTAAACCACTATCGCAATGGGCAGGACAGTAATGGCTGGCATTCTGATGACGAAAGGGAGTTGGGGACAAATCCGGTAATCGCATCCGTGTCGCTGGGAGCGGAACGAATGTTCCATTTTCGACATAAAGGAGACAAGACCCTACGACATAAAATGGTACTTCAACATGGCAGTCTATTGCTCATGGGAGGGGAAACCCAACATTATTGGCACCACCAATTGCCCAAGACCAAAAAGAAAATCGGTTCCCGCATCAATATGACCTTTCGATGTATCCTATAGTATTCGTCTTGAGTTGTGGAATTCAA
>JBFOLQ010000158.1:0-15411 GCA_040830145.1 Flavobacteriaceae bacterium
GGCATCTCCCTATCGTACAAATTCTAGTTAATGGAACCTTATTAAATCCTTAACGTTCATTTTATTTCGATACAATTTATAGCCCATTTCTTTGCTGTGCATTAATAAATAAAACACTACTACTAATGAAAACTACTGTTTTAAAAACAATCTTGGTATTCGTTGTCATGACGTTGATCACTTCATGTCATAGCGATGACGATGGCACCATTAAAACTGCCACATGTACTGATGGCATACAAAATGGGGATGAGACCGGTATAGACTGTGGAGGGGCCTGTGGGGCCTGTGCAGCGACCTTGACGGGTGAAGTCACTTCTGATACCACCCTGGATGCCGCAGTAGAATATACCCTCAATGGCTCCTATATTGTTAAGTCAGGTGCCAAATTGACCATTCCTGCCGGAACCATCATCAAGGCCGCAGGTGGTACGGCTGCCTTTGTAGGGGTTGAAAGGGGTGCCCAACTTTTTGTGAACGGAACCGCCGCCAATCCTGTTGTCATGACTTCTGCCAGTACATCCCCTGCTGCAGGCGATTGGGGAGGGTTGGTCATTGCCGGGAATGCCCCAACCAATAAAGGAACCGATGTCACCACTGAAGTGGGAGACCTTACCTATGGTGGTGATAATGCCACTGACAATTCAGGTTCCATTACATACCTCAGGGTGGAATACACGGGAGCGACCTTCTCCAATGACAAAGAGTTTAATGGCGTATCCCTTTTTGGGGTTGGATCGGGAACTACTTTTGAATATGTTGAATCATACAAAGGTGGGGATGATGGCATTGAATTTTTTGGAGGAACCGTCAATGGTAACTATTTGGTCTCTATCGGTAGTGGGGATGACTCCATTGATTTTGCAGATGGATGGCAGGGCAATGGGTCAAACTGGTACATTGCCGGAGGGGCAAAAGCAGGTATAGAGGGATCAAACAATGGCGATGATGGCAACGCCACCCCAGTAACCACCACATCCCTCAGCAATATTACCGTAGTAGGTCCCGTGACCGAAGGAGCCCTGTACTTCAAAGAGGGTGGTGGAAACTTCACGGTAAACAATTTCTATGCAATGGGAATCGACCTTGGCATAAGGGTCAAAGACTCAGACACAGAGGCCAATGCCCGTATTGCTGCAGGTGACCTGACCATGACCAATGTACAGTTCGCAGATACGGAGGAAGGTTTCCAAATTACGGATTACACCGGTACTGAAACCTTTGTTACCGAGGGCGTGGCCACGGGTGCAGGAAAAGGAGCTGCAGCCCCTGATTGGGCTTCTGGTTGGACTGTTGGATTGTCAAATAGTGGAGCTTCCAAAGAAAATTTGGCAGGAGAAATCACGGGTGAGGTACGTTTAAATGCTTCCACCGAGTACCAATTGACAAGCGGGTTGATTGTTAAGGAAGGCGGAAAATTGACCATTCCCGCCGGAACCGTTATCAAGGCCTCTGGTGGTACCGCTGCCTTTATCGGGGTGGAAAGAGGTGCCCAAATATTTGTAAATGGGACAGCATCCAATCCCGTTGTAATGACTTCCGGTAGTGCCTCACCCGCTGCTGGGGATTGGGGAGGTTTGGTCATTGCAGGGAATGCCCCTACCAACAAAGGGACCAATGTCACCACAGAAGTGGGTGATCTCACCTACGGTGGCACCACATCAGATGACAATTCTGGGTCCATTACCTATCTAAGGGTTGAATACACTGGGGCGACCTTCTCCAATGATAAGGAGTTTAATGGTGTATCTCTCTTCGGTGTTGGATCGGGAACCACTTTTGAATATGTACAGTCGCATAATGGTGGGGATGATGGTATTGAGTTTTTCGGTGGTACCGTAACTGGCAAATACCTAATCTCAACCGGAAGTGGTGACGATTCCATTGACTTTGCCGATGGTTGGGCAGGCAATGGGGAAAACTGGTACATCAAAGGAGGTGCCAAAGCCGGTATTGAAGGTTCAAATAACGGTGATGACGGAAATGCCACTCCGGTGACGACCACTATGCTCAAAAATATCACTGTGGTTGGGCCCGTAGCTGAAGGTGCTCTATTCTATAAAGAAGGCGGTGGAAATTTCACTGTTGACAATATGTATGTTTCTGGAGTGAACCTTGGCGTACGTGTCAAGGATTCAGATACCGAGGCCAATACACGTATCGCCAATGGTGACTTGGTTATGACCAATATTACTTTCGCCGATAACGCCGATGGCTTTATAATGACTGATTATACTGGTACCGAGACCTTTATTACCACCAGTACTGATGCTACCGGTGCCGGGAACGGAGCCGGTGCCCCTGATTGGGCCTCTGGATGGGCAACAGGCTTGGACTAAACAATATGTAGCATATCCTTCAAAAAGCCCCGATGGTTCCCGTCGGGGCTTTTTGCATTTCATCGAAAAAATTCCAGCTCCAAAGGCGCAACGGAACGTTCAGGAGCAAATTTTAGTATATTTGTGGTATATCTTTTGATATAAAAAATTGCATGAGATACCTTTACTTGATTTTATTCTTCTTTTTTCTTTCTTTTTCCTATGGACAGGATGCCGTGGGAAAAGCCAGTTCCATTGAAGGTTTTAAGTTGTATCCCAATCCCACCATTAATGGCAAGGTGTATATCAGCACCAAGGCCAAGGCCCCGAAAAGAATTCTGATTTTCGACGTTTTGGGGACCAAGGTCATGGAGACCACCCTTATTCGTGAGGAGTTGAATGTGTCCGATCTTGGCGCTGGCGTATATTTATTGCGCGTCATAGAAAAAGGCGAAGTCGCTACGCGAAAACTCGTCATTAAATAGCCTCCTTACATATTGAAACTGAAATCGTCCTAGATATCTGGACGCATGGCTATTTTCCATAAAGTGTACGAAAAATGCGACGAAATGCACTTTTCTTTTCCTAGACTCACGTTTTAACGAATTTCACAACATTTTATCACGGCCCATGCCTTCTTTCCCTATCTTTACTGTGTTGATCCCAAATCAATATCATGCGAAACCTCTACCTCATCCTACTTTTGGTAATCCCGACCATTGGTCTCTCCCAAGAAAAATTGGAATCCCAAAATGAGCCTACTGAAATTGTAGCGTTCAAGTTGTATCCCAATCCAACGTACGAAACCACTGTTTACATTGAAAGTGGGGAAAAAGGACCCAAGGAAATCATGATCTATGATGTCTTTGGGGAACTGGTCCTTTCTGACAGGATCCTTGGCGAAGCATTGGACATTTCTTCACTTTCGCCCGGTGTCTATGTACTGAGAATGGCCCAAAACAATAAAGCCACGACCCGAAAATTGGTTGTCAAATAATATACCTGCTTATGCTCATAAAAAGGGCATTGTCCCACTCAGCCTTGGGTGGGATTTTTTTTTGGAATCGGTCACCGTACCTTTGTGCCCAGTACTAAGTGACAGCTGAAATGCCCCCTATTTTTGACATTGCGGACCCATCAGAGTTTTCAGAAATGGCCTTGGACATCTTTGCCCATCAGTGTAAGGGCAATGCGGTGTATGGGGCCTTTTGCAAACACTTGGGGAAATCCCCACAAAATGTGGCCAACCTTGAAGACATCCCCTTTCTTCCGATTGAGTTTTTCAAGTCAAAAACCATCGTTACAGGTAGTGGCAGGCCACAAGTCACCTTCACCAGTAGTGGCACTACGGGCCATCAAACCAGTCAGCACCATGTGACTGACCCCACCCTCTATAAAACAAGCTTTAGCAAGGGTTTTGAACGTTTTTACGGGCCCGTCACCAATTACTGTATCCTAGCTTTGCTCCCATCGTATTTGGAGCGCTCTGGGTCTTCCTTAATCTATATGATGAATGACCTTATTCGGGAAAGTGGCCATCCCAAAAGTGGATTTTACCTGGACAACCTAGATCAACTGGCCCATACACTACAGGTTTTGGAGACCCAAAAGACCAAAACACTGTTGATCGGGGTCTCTTTCGCATTGTTGGATTTCGCCGAAAAGTACCCCTGTAAGTTGCAACATACCATCGTTATGGAAACAGGAGGGATGAAAGGTAAGCGAAGGGAATTGGTGCGTGAGGAGCTCCACGCAATTTTAAAGAGTGGTCTAGGGGTCAGGACCATACATTCGGAATACGGAATGACGGAATTGCTTTCCCAAGCCTATTCCACTGGAGACGGCCTTTTTAATACGCCCCCGTGGATGAAAGTATTGGTGCGCGATACAGAAGATCCCCTATCCTACCTTCCCACCAAAAAGACGGGAGGCTTGAACATTATTGATTTGGCCAATAAAAATTCATGCAGTTTCGTGGCCACCCAGGATTTGGGAAAGTTACATCCTGACGGACGCTTTGAAATCTTGGGGCGCTATGACCATTCCGATATTAGAGGGTGCAATTTACTGGTACTATAACCTCCAAGAGGTTATTCAAGTACCCATAGGTCCCCATTATCCTCCCTCTTTAATGTTTTCCTATCCTTGACAGTAAACTTGAGGGTCAATCCCCCCATTTCCTCCGTAAGGGTCAGGGTAGTACCTTCCAATTGATATTTCATCAGCCGAACAATATCCCCTCCGGCAAACAGCAACGAAGCAAATTCACTCCCCTTTTGAAATTCCAGGAACTCCACACAATTTTCCTCAGGAAAGGTTGGGTTACAGTCTTCAAAGGAGTGTACATACTTCCCTTCAAAATCATCCATCATTTTCTTCTGGTCCTTTGTGCCACATGTTTGGGCCCATATCAGGGGTAAAATAAAGAGTACGTATTTCATGGGAAACGTTTGTATTAAGATAGTGATTTTAAAGGTAATTAATCTTCGTCACACGAGAGTACGTCTTTTATCCTTAATCAAACATCAAGACGAAATAGTTTCTTTTGCCCTTTTGAAGAAGCACATACTTATCATTGATCAAATCCTTGGAGGTAATCACATAATCTTCCCTTACCTTTCCTTTGTTCACCGATATGGCCTGTTGCTTGAGCTCCCTTCTCGCTTCACCGTTAGAGCCCAAAAATCCGGTCTTGGCCGATAGGGCCCCAATCATATCTAGTCCGCCCTCAAGCTCATCCTTTGGCAATGCCGCTTGAGGGACCCCTTCAAAGATTTCAAGGAAGGTTTGTTCCTCCAAATCCATCAAGGCGTTGGCCGTAGCCTTCCCAAATAGGATGTCACTGGCTTTCAAGGCATTTTCATAATCAGATCTTGAATGGACCATGACGGTCAATTCAGCTGCCAAGCGCTTTTGTAATTTTCGCAAATGTGGCGCCTCGGCATGCTCCACGACTAAGTTCCCAATATCGGTTTGGGATAGAAATGTAAAAATCTTGATGTATTTCTTGGCATCCTCATCCGAGGTGTTCAGCCAATATTGATAAAATTTATACGGTGAGGTCCGCTGGGGGCCTAACCAAACATTGCCACTCTCAGTCTTTCCAAACTTGGTTCCATCTGCCTTGGTAATGAGTGGACACGTCAATGCAAAGCCCTTACCGTGCCCTATTCTGCGAATCAATTCGGTTCCCGTTACAATATTTCCCCATTGATCGCTTCCCCCCATTTGTAGGGTACAATCGTAAGCCCTGTACAAATGAAGGAAGTCGTACCCCTGCACTAATTGATATGTGAATTCCGTGAATGACATTCCTTCCTTGGAATCTGAGGAGAGTCGTTTCTTTACCGAATCCTTGGCCATCATATAATTTACGGTAATATGTTTGCCCACATCACGGATAAAATCGAGAAACGAAAAACCCTTCATCCAGTCATAATTGTTCACCATAACAGCCGCATTCTCCGCATCACTTTCAAAATCGAGAAACTTCGCCAGCTGTGCCTTGATACTCTCCTGATTATGTCGCAAGGTGTCCTCGTCGAGAAGATTGCGTTCGGCAGATTTGCCGGAAGGGTCGCCAATCATCCCCGTTGCCCCTCCCACAAGAGCTATGGGCCTATGTCCCGCCATTTGAAAATGTTTGAGCATCATTACGCCCACCAAATGCCCAATATGAAGGGAATCGGCCGTAGGGTCAATGCCCACATAAGCTGATCTGATCCCATCCATCAAATGCTCTTCGGTACCCGGCATGGCATCGTGCAACATTCCACGCCATTTTAGCTCCTCAACAAAATTTATGGCCATTGTCAATTATTTTAGTGGCAGCTGCAAAGATAGATGTTAGATTTGAGATGCTAGACCGCTTCGCTTCTAGACTAAAGATATTAGACCTTGAACGTATGGTATCCCTGCCATGCGACGATGTGGAATACTGGATGTCAGACGTTGACCAATAAAGATGATGGACCAGTTAGATTCTATTTCACAACTTTGACCTATTTTCTCCTCTCTTTACAAAGGTTTTTTTAGCCACCGTTGTCTTACAGCCTACGTCTTTGGGCGTAGCGGTCTTATGTCTTTCAGGAATCCCTACCTTTATCCCATGATTTTGGTGACTGGGGGAACGGGTTTGGTAGGCACCCACCTACTATACCAACTGACCCAAAGAGGACATACTATACGGGCCCTGTACAGAAATGGAAGCCATCTGGAGCGGGTGAAAACCATATTTTCATATTATACGGATGCACCCGACCAACTGTTCAAAAAAATTGAATGGGTCCTGGGTGACATCACTGATATCCCCTCCCTTGAAAAGGCCTTCGAAAATGTGACACAGGTATATCATTGCGCTGCCCTGATATCATTTGACCCCAACGACTATCAAAAGCTCAAAAGCATCAACAAAAAAGGGACGGCCAATGTGGTAAATCTTTGTGTCGCCCATAAAATCGAAAAGCTCTGCTATACCAGTAGTATTGCCACCATAGGTAGCAGTTTGGATCGTTCGGCCACCGTTGAGGGGAAGGATTGGAACGAAGCCCCTGCCACTGTATATGCCCTTACCAAGTATGGAGCCGAAATGGAAGCCTGGCGAGGAGCTTATGAAGGTGTCCCCACAATTATTGTAAATCCTGGGGTAATCATTGGGCCTGGCTTTTGGACCCAAGGCAAGGGAGGACTTTTCCATACGGCCAAAAGAGGCCTTCGGTTCTATCCTCCAGGGGGTACTGGGTTTGTCGATGTAAGGGATGTGGTCACGGGCATGGTGGGACTCATGGAAAAAGACATTGCCAACGAACGTTATATCGTAGTAGGGGAAAATCTTAGTTTTCAGGAGATATTAGGGAAGATGGCCCTTGCCTTGGGGAAAAAGCCCCCCACTAAGAAGCTCGCATTTTGGCAATTGAACATTGGACGTTTCTTTGATTTCATGGGTCATATATTTACCCGTAAGGGACGTACCATTACCAAAGATACCATCCATATGCTACGCCATAGGGATATCTATGACGCTACTAAAATCAAAACGGAATTGGGATTGGAGTTTACCCCTATGGACGAAACGGTGGCATTCAGCTGCTCCCTTTTTTCCAATGAGTTTGCTTAAGGAGTCTTTTTGAGGACATTATCCCCCTTTTTTTTCTCTTTCTTTTCACGGGCCAAGCTATCCCTTTCCTTTTTAAGGGCCTCATAATTTTTTTGCCGTTTCTCTAGACGGGTTTCCACCTCGGAATATATCTTCTCATATTCCATGGGCAGTGAGGCATAGTACTGGTCGCTTTCCACAAACTGTAGGCTGTCCACCCCATATTTTTCAAAGACGAACCCGGTGGGGTCCACATCATGGGTCTTCAACGCCCCAATGTTCACGCTCTTTCCTGCACTCACTATGGCCAAATCGGTAAGAAGGGATACCATGGTATCCCTATCTATCAGATTTTCGGGCTCCTGAATCAATTTTTCGTTACAGGAAACCACCAAAAAAAATACGGGTATGAACCAAAATGCCCTCACTTCAAAAACGTATTCATTTGTAGTATCATCATTAACAGATATCCCAAAATTACCGATCAAAGGTCAGGCGTTGGCCAAACGGTTGTTCATTGAACGTGCCATTGTCATAGGCCAAGTGTCCATTTACAAAGGTGTGACAAACCTTACTTTTAAACCGTTTTCCCTCAAAGGGGCTCCAGCCGCATTTATAGGCAATGTTCGCCTTTGACACTTCCCAAGCAGCATTCAAGTCTACCGCTACAAGGTCGGCAAAATAGCCCTCCCTGACAAACCCCCTTTTTTCAATATCGAACAATAGGGCCGGATTATGGCACATCTTCTGTACAATGGTCTCCAAGGACACCATTCCTTCATGGTGCTTTTCAAGCATGGCCGGTAGGGCATGTTGTACCAAGGGACCCCCTGATGGGGCCTTGGTATATATGTTCCTTTTTTCGTCAAGGGTATGGGGCGCGTGGTCCGTGGCAATGACATCAATACGGTCATCCAACAAGGCCTCCCATAATTGCTGACGGTCAAGGGCCGTCTTTACCGCAGGGTTCCATTTAATAAAGGTTCCCTTTTGGGCATAATCAGCATCGGAAAACCATAGATGGTGTATACATACTTCCGCTGTTATCTTTTTTTCAGCCAATGGCACATCGTTCCGAAACAAATGGGTTTCCTTTCCCGTGGAAAGGTGAAAAACATGGAGTCGTGCCCCTGTCTTACGGGCCAGGGAAATGGCTTTGGACGAAGATAGGTAGCACGCTTCCTCGCTTCGTATCAGTGGATGGTTCCCTATGGGAATGTCCTCCCCAAATTTCTCCCTAAAGATTTCAAGATTGGCGCGAATGGTACCCTCATCCTCACAATGTGCGGAAATGACCATCTCCGTATTGCTAAAAATGGCCTCTATCACTTTTTCATCATCCACCAGCATATTGCCCGTGGAGGAACCCAAAAAAAGTTTAATTCCCGAACAGGCTTTTTTATCCAACCGTTTTAACTCCTCTAGATTGTCATTGGTTCCCCCAAACAAAAAGGAATAATTGGCAAAGGAAGTGTTTTCCGCCCGTTTGAACTTATCTTCCAATAATTCTATGGTCACTGTCTGGGGCTTGGTATTCGGCTGTTCCATAAAGCTGGTAATGCCCCCAGCCACCGCTGCCCGGCTCTCTGAAGCAATGTTGCCCTTATGGGTAAGGCCCGGCTCGCGAAAGTGTACCTGATCATCAATGACCCCCGGGAGGAGATACTTCCCCTTTATATCCATGACAGAGGCATTTTCGTCTGAGATATCCCTGTCTATTCGTTCAATATGTCCCCCCTTTATCAGGACATCCCCTTCAAAAATGGTTTTTTCGTTGACAATAGTGGCATTTTTGAGCAAGGTGGTCATATCAGTGTCTTTTAAAAAAGCTCCTCAATTTCATTGAAAGTACCCCAAAGATGGCCTCCCTCACGATGGAAGAGTTCATCTTTGACTGTCCCTTGGTACGGTCCCTAAAAATAACCGACACTTCCTCAATCTTGAATTTCTTGAGGTAGGCCCTGAATTTCATTTCAATTTGAAAGGCATAGCCCACAAAGCGAATCGAATCCAAGTTTATGGTCTCCAATACTTTTCGCCTGTAGCCCACAAATCCTGCGGTAGGATCGTTGACTTTCATACCGGTTATCGTTTTCACATAGATTGAGGCCCCATAGGAAAGTAATACCCTGTACATGGGCCAGTTCACAACATTCACCCCCTTTACGTAACGGGAGCCCACGGCCACATCCGCTCCATCCATCAAGACCGATAACAAGCGCTCCAAATCATCTGGATTATGTGAAAAATCGGCATCCATCTCAAAAATGGTGTCATATCCGTTTTCCAACGCCCATTTGAATCCATGGATATAGGCTGTTCCCAATCCGGTTTTTTCATTCCGAATCTCCAAAAACAACCGATTTTGAAATTGGGCCTGCATCCTTTTAACGGCATCGGCCGTTCCATCGGGTGAATTGTCATCAACAATCAATATATGGAATGGTGTGGTCAACTGAAACACCGTTTCCACAATATCAGTGATATTCTCAATTTCGTTATAGGTGGGAATAATGACAAGATGCTGCATCGGGCCCTTTGTATTGGGGGCAAAAATAGTGTTTTCGGGATGGCCTTAAAAAATCAGGTTTTTTTTTATCATTTTTTTAGGGATCTGTACCATTCCGAAAGAGCTTGTAAAATGTGGCATAAAAACATCGAAGGGCGCTACACAGGACCGATACGCTCAAAAAAGCCCTACCCCCCATAAGGCCATAAGAACCGCCATCTGTATACAAAATACTCAGCTTTCACTTTAACCGCAAAGAGTATACCCATTCCGTTTTAAAATTCGGGTTTGAAGCGAAATGGGTATAAATACGTTGAATTTGTAATTTTGTACGATTATTTATCGCATGCAAAGATTCCCATCGCTTTTTTGGTTATGTCTCGCCTTCATTTTTATACTGAACTTGACGCAATCTGCCCTAACGGAGCTCATTTTTGACGAGGCCTACTATTGGTACTATTCCCAACATATGGCATGGGGATATTTTGATCATCCTCCCATGGTCGCCCTTTTGATAAAATTGGGGGGGCTGTTGTTTCCTGGGGAGCTTGGGGTCCGTTTTTTTAGCTGCCTACTGGG
Source organism: Flavobacteriaceae bacterium (assembly GCA_040830145.1). GTDB lineage: Bacteria > Bacteroidota > Bacteroidia > Flavobacteriales > Flavobacteriaceae > JBFOLQ01. Next base: position 10,502 of record JBFOLQ010000158.1, read on the forward strand.
AGTGGGCACCATACTAGTCCTTTGGTTACTTGTGGACAACGATGGTAAAAGAGACCATATCCCCCTTTTTTTTCTTATGCTATTTTCGATGGTGCTGCTCAACGCTTATGGCTTCCTTACCCTCCCCGATACCCCCTTATTGTTTTTTACCGTCGTTTTTCTATGGGTATACAAACGGTTCCTAAAAGAAAATACTTGGCCCAATATCCTTTTCCTAGGGGTGGCCATGGCCTGCCTAATGTACAGTAAGTACCATGCCGTGTTGGTCATTTTCTTTGTATTGCTCTCCAATCTGTCCTTAGTGCGAAATAGTAGGGCCTGGGCCGCAGTGGGTGTGGCGCTGTTATGTTATGTGCCACATCTCATATGGTTGTACCAAAATGATTTTGTCCCCATTAACTACCACCTGTTTGAACGCCCCAACCAGCCCTATAACTTTGAAGGATTTACCCTGGGATATGTGACCAACCTAATTGTAAACTTCGGATTATTGTTTCCATGGTTTTTCTGGGCACTGTTCAAGGCCAAGGCGGACAGCAAGTTTAAAAGGGCCCTTATATTTCTCAGCTATGGCATAATGCTGTTTTTTTTCATTTCCAGTTTTCAGCGCCGAACACAGGCCCAATGGGTCATTGTCATGTGTATTCCCATGGCCCTATTGACCTATGGCCACCTGCTATCACATGCCAAAAACCGAAAATGGGCATTCCGCATATCCATCCTCAGTGGTATTTTGTTGTTATACGCTAGGGCGTGGTTGGTACATGCCCCCCTCTTTCCAGTGTTTTATGAAACCCATGGCAATAAAGATTGGGTGAATGAGGTCGTGAAAAACGTCGGTGACACCCCTGTTGTCTTTGAAAACAGTTATAGAAGGGCCCCCATGTATGCGTTTTATTCCGGCAACACCTCTTATTCCCTCAACAATGCACATTATAGAAAAAACCAGTACTCCATTGATAATTCTGAGGCGCAAGTACAAAACCAAAGAGTGGCGTACATTACACAATATGCCACGTCCGGTGACTTCCATTACCATATGCCCGATAGTACAAAATTCTATGGCTGGTACATTGATGATTTTGAGTCCTATAGAAAAATAAAATGTCTGGTGGAACGCGGGAGTGATGCCTCGGTTGGAAACATATTAAAAGTAAAGGTCGTCAATCCTTATGATAAGCAAATTCCCCTATCCAAGCTGGATTTTGCCGTCAATTATCTCAATACGCATAAACAGTTCATAGAAAACGTACCCATAACCCTTGTCCCTGAAAAAAAGGGACTAAAGACCTTAGATTCCAAAGGAGTTACTTATTTTACATATACCATGCCCGAACCCAGAAAGGAGAAACCATCCTATTTTAGGGTCGTTATTTCGGAAAATGGCCTAAGGCATGGCCTGAATGGTGAAAACGTGAAAATACATTGATGGAGCCCGTAGTACGAAATATTGAAAATGTTGACTGGATTACGGTCCTTTTGGTTATCAGCTTAGCATTTTTAGTGGTGGCCAAAAGCTTTTTCTACACGCGGTTCCTGAATTTTTTAATACTCCCATTCAACAACAAATATGTCTTCATGTACAATAAAAAGGAAAAGTTCAACAATATTTTTCACATTTCACTTACCTTATTTCAGTTTGTGAATTTTTCCCTTTTTGCCTATTATGCCCTCAATATCCTTATTGGTTCTGACTCGGCCAAGGCGTCTTCGGCCTATGTGTTCATACTATCTGCCTTTTTATTGTTTTTTCTTATAAAGGGTATTCTGCAAATGGGGAACGGCCTTGTTTTCAACTCCCACAGGATAATCGGGGAAATCATTTTCAAGAAAATGAGTTACCTGAACCATAGTGCATTGGTGATGTTTGTGGCCAATCTACTGCTCACATACGTTTTCAAGGATAATGAAATTTTGGTGTACGTTACCTTTTTTCTTGTTTTTGTCATCAATGCCATTGGTTGGACCACAATTTTAAGGCACCATCAAAAAATAGTCCTCAATAACTTTTTCTATTTTATTTTGTACCTTTGCGCCCTCGAAATTGCGCCGTTTATTATTGTCGCCGGTTTTCTAAAATTAGAAGCTATATGAAGGTAAAGACTATCTTGGTTTCACAACCAGAACCTAAGCTTGAAAATTCTCCTTATGCAAAACTGATCGACAAGGAAAAGGTTAAAGTTGATTTTAGACCCTTCATCCATGTGGAAGGAGCCAGTGCCAAGGAGGTGCGAAAGCAAAAAATAGACCTTTCCAACTACACTGCGGTAATATTGACCAGTAGAAATGCCGTGGACCATTACTTCAGATTGGCTGAAGAGATGCGGTTTAAGGTGCCCGATACCATGAAATATTTTTGTCAGGCTGAGGCCGTGGCCTACTATTTGCAGAAATATGTGGTATATCGCAAGCGCAAAATTTATGTGGGAAAAATGAGGTTCCAGGATTTGGAGCCACTGTTTAAGAAATATAAGACTGAAAAGTTTTTATTGCCCTCCTCCAATATCTTGAAATCCATAGTCCCGGATACCTTGGATAAATTGAATATGGATTGGACCCGGGGGATTTTCTATAAGACGGTTATCAGTGATCTGTCTGACCTTAGGAATGTGTACTACGATGTACTGGTTTTCTTCAGTCCTTCCGGAATTGAGTCACTCTTTTCCAATTTCCCTGATTTTGAACAGAACGATACCCGCATTGCGGTGTTCGGCAATTCAACCGTTAAGGCAGCTACCAATGCCGGGTTGCGAATTGATATTCAAGCACCCACCCCGGAAACACCTTCCATGACCATGGCGCTTGAAAAATATATAAGGGAGGTCAATAAGAAATAGCTGACCGTTTGCACCCTCCCTTTGTTGCCCCCTTGTAGGCCAAAAATACGCAGGCCCCTGTTATTAGCACATATCACCATAAGGAGGACTGCACTACAGCGTAAAAGGCCTTCATTATGCGCTAGTGAAAACCAATAAACACAAAAGGCCTTGACCTTGGGTTATTTGATCAAAGACCTTTTGCATTTATCCTAACTATTTCAGAGGGTCGCAACCTCAAATGGATTCTTTGGGATTTTATCCCTAAAAGGCATATCGCTGTGGGCCGCCCCTTCTAATTTCCTCGCTGGCATATTCCTCAAACTTTTTAAAGTTCTCCCGAAAGGCATTTGAAAGCTTGAACGCCATTTTATAATACGCCTCGTCGTCATTCCATGTGGCCCTTGGACTCAACACCTCGGTTGGAACACCAGGGCATTCACGGGGTTGTGCCACCCCAAATACGGAGTGTATATGGTAGGTATCGTATGTGTAAAGTCCTAAATCCCCATTGAGGGCCGCATTGATCATCGCCCGTGTATATTTGAGTTTCATACGGGTACCTACCCCATAGGGGCCACCTGTCCATCCCGTGTTCACCAACCAGACATTTACTCCAGCCTCCTTCATTTTTCTGCTCAACATTTCAGCATATTTCGCTGGGTGTAAGGGCATAAATGGAGCCCCAAAGCAGGCAGAAAAAGAAGGTACGGGCTCCACTACACCTGCTTCTGTTCCCGCAACCTTGGCGGTATACCCCGAGATAAAGTGGTACGCAGCCTGTGCAGGTGTCAATTTTGAAATGGGAGGCAATACCCCAAAGGCATCGGCAGTCAAAAAGAAAATGTTTCTAGGGTTTTGCCCCATGGAGGGCTGCTTTATATTTTCAATATGGTAAATGGGGTAGCTTACCCTAGTATTTTGGGTGATGGATGTATTGGCAAAATCAACCACGCCCTGGTCATTCATAACCACATTCTCCAAAAGTGCCCCTTTCTTAATGGCCCCATAAATCTCAGGCTCATTTTCTTTGGATAGGTCTATCACCTTGGCATAACATCCCCCCTCAAAATTAAAAACGGCATTTTCGTTGTTCCAACCGTGCTCATCGTCTCCAATGAGTTTTCTATTGGCATCGGCCGAAAGTGTTGTCTTGCCCGTACCCGACAATCCAAAAAAGACAGCGGTATCTCCCTTTTTGCCCACATTCGCCGAACAGTGCATGGGCAAGGTGTTCTTAAAAACGGGCAGAATAAAGTTAAGGGCAGAAAAAATACCTTTCTTAATTTCACCTGTATAGCCCGTACCCCCAACAAGGGCGATTTTTTTGGTGAAATTGAGAATGGCAAAGTTATGTTGACGGGTACCATCTTCCCCAGCGTTGGCCATAAACCCAGGGGCATTCACTACCGTCCATTCCGGTTCAAAATTTCGAAGCTCCACCTTATTGGGCCTTAAGAACATATTGTACGCAAACAAATTGGACCATGGATATTCGTTGATGACCCGTATGTTCATTCGGTAGTTGGCATCGGCGCAGGCAAAACAATCCCTTACATAGACTTCCTTGTCATTCAAATACGCAATGACCTTCTCATAGAGCCTATCAAACTTCTCCGGATCAAAGGGGATATTTATATCTCCCCACCATATCTTGTCCTTGGTTATCCCATCTTTCACAATAAAGCGATCCATGGGGGACCTTCCGGTAAATTCACCGGTATTGATGGCAAGTGCCCCTGAGGAAGCCTCTTTGCCCATTCCCTTTTCCAAAGTAAGGGAATGTAATTCTGAGGGGGAGAGTTGATAATGCACATTAGTATGCGAAATTCCATATTCCTTAAGCGAAATCGATTGCGGCATTTTTGTAAGAATTATCTTTTTAAGAATTGATTTAAAAGTGCAAAATTATTATAATTAACAATCTAAACCCCAAAAAATGGGAATTATTGACCAAAATGTGTCAAATATTTATAGATCAATAAAGCCCATGCACTTATCAAAAGTAGACCTCCCAAGGGTGTGACAAAGCCTATTTTTTTAAAATCAAAACCTGTTAGACTATTAGTGGCCAAGAAGTATATGGAAAATGAA
>JBFOLQ010000159.1:0-4143 GCA_040830145.1 Flavobacteriaceae bacterium
AGCATGATTTAAAGAAACTCGGGGATAGCCATGACCCGAACGATTCCCATTTTAATGCCCTGAAAGATTCCGTACTGTTGGCCCACGAAGTGGAAAAGGTAGAGGACCTGCCCTTTAATTATGGCGGATTTATCATGGGAAAAGGGGAAGCCCTGAGTACCCAAGTGTATGTAAAGCACCAAAATGAACTCTATCATGTCTATGAAAGGCAAAACAATCTGGAGCGGTTGTCGGCTTTTGTGAATCCGTATACCGCCATTAAAAATTTGTCCATGGCGTTCTCTGGAACTGATTTTAGGTCATTCCTACATTTTAAGGACAAGGCAGAGATCTATAGATACCACCTAGCGCAGGAAATGAATAGATTGCAGATGGATTTGATTCCCAATAGGGGCAAGGCGGGACCCAATAAAATTTCCAATACCTATTGGAAGGAGTTCCCCCCTTTTGAATATCATTTTTTAAATAGTTCACAAGTGATCCAAAACGAAATACTATCCCTTTTAGCCCTGGCCTTATGGAGCGTAGTGGTTGTCTTGGGACTTGTACGATTATCCACCAACCTAAAAGCCATTTAAATGTATCGGTTATTGTTTACATCCTTTTTTAGGACCAAAATTTTCTCGGTAAGCTTGGTCTTGTTGCTCACGGTAGGTGTGATTGGCATTTTGATTGGCAAGCAATACTTGGTAAAACAGGAGAAGGCGATAGTCGCCGCAGTACAATTTCAAGAAAAAAGTATCGCAAATAACCTGCAATACCATAAAGATGATTTGGGCCTGCTTTTGTATTATTTGCGCTTTACATTGATAAAGCGACCGGCGAACATTAGTGCCATTTCCATAGGCCAGAGTGATGTGAACCCCCTCATGCAAGCCGTGACCATTCGGGGTTTGGAAGGTCAGAAGTACGATACTGATTTTGAAAATCCGTCCTTATTGATGTCCGGTAATTTAGATTTGGGTTTCGTCATCATATACCTGTTCCCATTGGTGTTGATAGCCATGACGTTCAACCTTTATTCTGAGGAAAAAGAGTTGGGTACTTGGCGAATCTTAGCGGCACAAACGGCAAGTAAAATGGGATTTTTGTTAAAAAAGCTGGGAGTACGGATTTTATTTGTGTTCATACTTTTATGGGTGTTGTTCCTACTGGCCAGTGCCATCCTGAAAATTCCATTTGACCAAAACTTCCTGGCTTTGATGTTACAAAGTGTGTTATACCTGTGCTTTTGGGGGGCACTATGTCTTTTGGTGGTCTCCTTTCAAAGGAATTCAAGTTTTAACGCGCTCACCTTGATTTCCATATGGGTGGTGCTTACCATCTTGTTCCCTGCAGCTGTAAACAACTATGTGCTGAACACATATCAGGTGCCCGAAGCCTTACAGGCCATGCTGGAGCAGCGGGATGGTTACCATGAAAAATGGGATTTGGAAAAAGATGCCACCATGGATGGTTTTTTTGAGGCCTATCCCCAATTTAAAAAATATTCGGTACCGGAAGATCAATTCAGCTGGATATGGTATTATGGGATGCAGCATATGGGTGATTTGGAATCCCATGGTACGAGTGTGGAAATGGCCGATAAAATTTTGATGCGGAACAAAGTAAGTGAACAAGTGGCACTTTTTGTGCCTACCATGCACGCTCAGCTTAACTTTAATAAATTGGCAGGGACCGATATGATTGGTCATATGGACTTTTTGGAGGCTTTGACGCATTATCATACGAACCTTCGGCTGGGGTTTTATCCTAAGATTTTTGATGAGGTATCTGCGGACGTAATCGATTGGGAAAAGTACCAAGCCAAGTATTTTGAATTGAAACGCGATTTTAGTTGGCTTTCCCTATTGCTGCCAACCGTGACCATTACATTGCTTATTGGGATTTTTGGTATACTAAACCTTCGTAAATTGTAATTGGTGCAAAAGGGCCGGTACGCCTTGCCGGCCTTTCAATTTTTCGGTATGGCGATACATGCCAAGGTATCCCCTTTGTTAACGGGAGGGGTCCCAATTTTGTAGAGTACCGTTCCACTTGCAGGGGCCATGATAGTGGCGGACAATTCGCCAAATGCGTCGGTTATCACTCCTATTTTTTGTCCTTTGACGACCTTGTCCCCGGCGTGTACCTCACTATAAAAAATACCCTTTACAGGTACACGAATGTACACTTGATTATTGTAGAGCTCAGGTTTTTTGGGGATGTCCAATTCAGTACCGTACATGTCCAATGACCCCAGCACATTATAGATTCCATTTTTATGGAGGGCTACCGCATGTTCCTGAACGTTGCCAAGTTCCCCTGCCTCAAAACTCAGTCCTACCTTTCCGTCCTGTACAGCTTGCTTAAAGGCATATTTTGCGGGTTCATCATCACGGATCGTATACGGGTAGGAAACAACTTTGGCAAACCCGCTGTTTAGGGATAATTGCTCGGCCATGGCCGTTTCTTTGGCTTTTCCGGTATGCTCATAATAACACACAAAAGGAATAAGTTCCTCACTGGCATCACCTCCGTGGACGTCCAAAAAAACGTCGGTAAGGGGAATGATATTTTGGGTGATATAATAGGCGATTTGTTGGGTTACCGTACCATTTTCCTTCCCAGGGAAGGCATTGTTTAGGTTTGCCCCGTCAAGGGGATTGATAAAGAGCGATCTGCCGTAAAAAGCTCCCGTATTACTTATGGGCAAGAGAATGATATTTCCCCTTAGCTCTTCGGGCCTTATTTCCTTTAAAAAAGCTTGCACTGCCATTATAGGTGGGTATTCGTACCCATGTACACCTGCAAGAACGGTCAAGGTCCTGCCCTGCTCTTTGCCCTTTATGATAACGATGGGAAGTTTTGCCACATTATTGAGGCTATCCGTAAATTCAACGGTATATTTCAATAGGGATGAAGATGCCATTTGTTTGAATTTTTGGGTAAAACTATCTTGGGATTGGGCATTTGTGGTAAAACACAAAAATAGACTGCCCAGAAAAACGGGTAGAAAGATGGATTTTGTCATTGTACAGGTTCTTAAAAAGTAAATCTAAGATTATTTGGGACTTTTTTGGTTAGGATGTCTAGTTATATGGTTTGCTCCTAGTGGTATGGGAATTCTTGCTTTAGGGACGCGGATACACTTGTGTATAGGGATTGATTAGGTACTAAGATAGTGATGAAAGGTAAGCTACGTGTTGGGAGGATTTGTCTGTAAATCCCCAAGTGGCCTTTACGTAACGAAGTAATGTGGATTATAGAGGTTGTCCGGTTAATTTTTTAAGCTGTTCAAGAGCTCTTTCCAGTTATACGTTTCTTTATGGGCGTTGTTCCATTTCTCAACATCAGAAAGTAAGGTGTCAATTTTGTTTTTATCAAGCCATTTACCATTTACAAATACACCTGATATGCTGCGTGTATTGTTAATGTCTTCCAAGGGATTTTTATCCAACAGGACCAAATCTGCAAATTTACCAGATTCAATGGTTCCAATTTTATCTTCAATTTCCAGCCATTCTGCACCCAATCGGGTGGCAGAAGCCAAAGCTTCTTCATGGGTTAGGCCCGCTTTCACCAACAATGTGAGTTCATCGTGAAGGGAAAAACCCCAAACGACACCTGAAATGCCAGCATCTGTTCCCGTTACCATAGGTACACCAGCTTCTTTAAAAGCTTTAACTATAAGTTTATGAAAATCAGCTTGTTTTTGAAAGTATTCAAGTAGAGTAGCCGATGCCCCTTCAAAATTATTGGCAGTTAACCATTTGCTTTGCATCAATGGATGAACATATTTAAAACTCGCTAACGATTCAATGTTTTTCAGCGATTTCGCTTGTTTTATAATGGACTCCATATTGGTTAAATTAGGTATTAACCAAGTGTCATTTTCCTTGGCCAATTGAGCAAATTCCTGTGCTTTTTCGTAACTATGGTCATCGGTTTGTTTGGATAGCTCCTCCGCGTGGGCAATCAAACCAAAGTAGGGGATAAAAAAATCCTTGGCTGGCTTTCCTTCAAATGCAACGGGAATATGCCCAACCACTTTCATATTTTGTTTTTCGGCTTCATCTATAACGGCTTTAAAAGTTTCTTCGTTGAGCCACGTATATACTTTGATGAATTCATATTGTTCTTCTTTCGCAATCCGAACTGCAT
>JBFOLQ010000160.1:0-2005 GCA_040830145.1 Flavobacteriaceae bacterium
TAATAATGACAGGTGGGCCTTCCAACAGGGCAATCTGCTCCTTAATATCATCAGGGTTGATGGAAAAAAGAGTCTTGGGAATGGGAATCCCTTTTCTGGCCATAATCTGTAGGGTGCGCACCTTATTCCGAGCCCGGGTAATACTCAATGAACGTGCCGTACTAAACACCCCATTCATTTCAAATTGCTTCACAATGGCTGCCCCATGCTTGGTTACTTTGGCCCCAATACGTGGTATGATAGCATGAAATTCATTGGTGATATTCTAACCATAATAGTAAATCTGGGGTTTGCCCGACCCCAGTTTTACAGAACATTTGGTATGATCTATCTGTTCAATATAATGGCCTTGCCTTTCTGCCTCCACAACAATTCGCTTGGTGGAATACACGTTCATACTGACCGATAGGATGCCTAGGTTCATGAGATTGGCCAACTACTTCTTGGCAATGCCAAAGGACATTGAAAAGAAACCTTACTTTTTAGATTTTGACGCAAACGTCGGGGCATTTACATCTCGACCATCGAGTAAAATGCATTGGAAAGATCGTGGAAAAAAAGCAAATCACCTAAAAAACTTAGAAGGCACCCCTTGGTCAAATGACCCTTTTCAACAAGTGAACTCGTCTTGAGTTTTAAGGTTCAAGCGAAAATAATGGATTTTGTGCCCAGGTGCAGACTTTTTTGAACTGCATAGCTGGGCTACGGAGCGAGAAAAAGACACGTTTGCAGTGAATTTTGGAAACTCAAGACGAGTTCAGTAAGTACACGAAAACACAATGTGCGGTTCTTGCATTTAATAATGTACTTTTAAATCATGTTTAAAAAACTATGGTGAGACCTCTTCCCCTTTTTTTCAAAATTCAATGGGCCCTAGGACTGTTTTTAGTGTTCCTATCGGGGGAGGGAATTGCGCAGTCCAGTGATTATAGTTTTTTGGATACGGAGCAGGGACTATCAAACAACTGGGTATCCCAAATAACACAGGACAGTCTAGGTTATATATGGGTGGGCACCCAATACGGGCTCAACAAATATGATGGGTACGGTTTTGAATCCTTTACCCATAATCCCAATGATAGTACAAGTTTGATCAAGAACTGGGTTAAATCAATGGCCCATGCCTCTGACAATTCCTTTTGGTTGGGGATAGATTATGGAGGGGTGGACCAATTTGACCTTACGGAGCAGAAAGTCAAACATTTTGAATTTCGTACTGTTGACAACAAAACGGTTACTACCATTAACAAAATCCACAGGACCCAAAACGGGACTGTTTATATAGGTTCACCCCAAGGACTGTTCCGAAAACCCGCCGATAAACATGCATTTTCCCAAATCAACGAACTCAAGATACTGGATATTGCGGAAGACAGTAAAGGCTCCTTGTTTTTTTTGACCTCTTCGGGGGTCCATAAATTGGTCCATGGCAGTGACCAATCCCATGAAATAGTGGCCACAGACAAGTCCAATCAATTTATTTCCCTTATTGCGGACCACAAAGATGTGGTATGGGCGTTGCGAAAAAAAGACCTACTTCAGCTTTCCCATCTCCACGGCACGTGGAATATAAATCCCATCCCACTGGAAAATCCCCCGGTATCATTCCTATTCGCCCAACCCCCTCTTTTTGAGGATCATATGCATCGTATTTGGATTGGCGGGGAAAATGGGGTCTCTATTTTACATGGGGACCGCAAGACCGTGGAAACCATTCCCTACTCAATAATGGTCCCTTCCCATATTTCCCATTGTGCAGCATTGACCTTTTTTGAGGACAAATACCATAATATGTGGATTGGAACCAACCAAGGCCTGGTCTTCAAATCTTCCTTTAAACAGCGGTTCTCTAAATTTGCAGTCCCTGAAAACTCCCTTAATGACAAAACCGTACGGGAGTTCATTGAAATAGAAGGAAAATTATGGGTGGCAAGTGCCAATGGGCTGTATACAATTAACTTGGATTTGCCGCACGCTTCGCCCCAAAAAGTGCTTGACAGTCAAA
>JBFOLQ010000161.1:0-3451 GCA_040830145.1 Flavobacteriaceae bacterium
CTGCAAGAAGGATGGCGAAGCATCCTGTCCCTCTTCAATAGCTTGTTCATACTTTTGGCGTTACCGTGGTTTCGGTATTTGCCAAAACCCTTGGCCCCCATCATCAAATCAAAACATTGGCCATATATTATAGGGCTCCCTTTTCTATTCTCCCTCTTGCCCACCATAAGTAAAATCGTATCTGAAGAGGCCTTTTTTGCCATAAATGAATTGGACGTATACTATGCTTTTTTAACCCTCATTTTTTTGGGGTCCGTGCTTTGGGAATCCTTTGCCAAGCGTCGTTTAAAATCCTTGGCATGGCTGTCATTGGTCTGTATTCTCATCACCTTGGTGGCACAACTGTATAAACTTACGGATGCTACCATAAACCTGACCCTATTCTCAGCCATTTTCAAGACAACACTCATCATGCTCTTTTTTGCCCTTGCCCTAAGTTGGGTCAAGGAATTGAGTGAAAATGTCATCCCATCGGCCTTACAAATGAAAATTGGGTTTGGAAAACGAAAAGGGGATAAGGGGAAATTGAAGCAATTTGTCATTCTGAAAGGATTTCCAGGAAATTCCGAACGGGAAATTACGTTGACCCCTGTTCTATTCAATCTCCTGCTAACGTTTGCTGACCGAAAAAAGAACGGTCCCAGTGAATGGCTTGAGATTAAACCCAAGCGATCTGAATATTCCTCCAAGCAATTTGACATCAATGACCACAATGAAGTAAAGCGTTTGCTCGTCGCCTTACTGGATGGTCTGTTCGGAAAGGATACCTGGACACAGGAACATCACCTAAAGCCCCTAAAAAGCACGCTCTTTGAAATGTCGGAAAAGCGTGAACGAAAAATTCGTTTGGCCATTCCCCCCGAGAATATCTCCCTGTAAACATTGATGCCCTTATGATTTTGTCAGTAATACACTTACTGACATTTTCGAATTATTTCAGATTTTCAAAAAACAAGTCGGTCCAAAAAGCCAATTTGCGATTGAACCTGGCAAAAAGAAATATGAAGGCATCCCATCAAAATACGGTCTCTTTTCTCATCGTTTCCACAATCCCATTGTATGCTGGTGCACAGTCCAAGGGATTGGACGAACAAATCAATGACGCCTTTATGCCATTTGCCATTTGGTGGGAGAGCCTTATTTTCACAGAAATCAATGTGTTGGGGGTGGGAATCCCCATCGTACTGATACTGCTTCTTTTCGGTGCCTTATTGTTCAGTCTCTATTTCGGTTTTATTAACGTACGTCATTTTTTTACGGCGATACAGGTGGTTCGAGGAAAGTTCGATTCGTATGAAAAATTGGACCTTCAACCCAAGACAGGAGACACATCCAACACAGTCCACACCAATGATTCCCAGGGAGAGGTCAATCATTTTCAAGCGTTGGCCACCGCGGTTTCTGGAACTGTGGGCCTTGGAAATATTGCCATGGTGGCCGTGGCCATATCAATTGGTGGGCCCGGGGCCACTTTTTGGATGGTGGTCGCAGGAATTCTTGGCATGTCCTCAAAATTTGTGGAGTGTACCCTTGGGGTCAAGTACCGCGATATTGATGCGAATGGCAATGTACACGGTGGCCCCATGTTCTATCTATCAAAAGGCATGGCGGAAAGTGGTTTTGCCAAACTCGGAAAAATACTGGCAGGAGTCTTTGCCGTTTTGTGCGTAGGGGCATCATTTGGTGGGGGCAACGCTTTTCAAACCAATCAGGCAGCCGCCCAGATTGTGGGTCGATTTGGACTGGAAGGTCCAGCTTCCGGCAGTATCATCGGCGTGCTCTTTGCCATTTTTGTTGGAATCGTAATTATCGGCGGTATAAAACGTATCGCCAAGGTCACTGAAAAAATAGTGCCCTTAATGGCCGTATTATACGTGGCTGCAGCCCTTTTCATTATCTTTTCAAATATCAAATTGGTGGACGATGCATTTTCCTTGATCTTTACAGAGGCTTTCTCCCCTAGGGCCACCATTGTAGGAGGGTTTGCCGGGGTATTGGTGCAAGGGTTACGACGGGCCGCTTTTTCAAACGAGGCTGGGGCGGGATCTGCGGCCATTGCCCACGCAGCGGTCAACACCAGATTTCCCGCCTCGGAAGGCTTGGTGGGATTGCTTGAGCCCTTCATTGACACGGTCGTTATTTGCACCATGACCGCACTCGTCATTATTATGTTCAATATCAATGGGGCATTTATCTACGGTGATGTGGCCAATGGATTGACATTAATGAGTGATGGAACCCGAATTGGCGGTGTCAATTTAACCTCATTGGCCTTCGAAAATGCCATTCCTGGATCTTCTTATCTGTTGGTCCTCGCCGTGACCCTGTTTGCTTTTTCCACCATATTGTCCTGGTCGTATTATGGCTTACAGGCATGGAAATACCTATTTGGAAGAGGCAAATTGACCGACCTACTATATAAAATCATCTTTTTGATATTTACTGTTTTGGGTGCTGCTGTGACCTTGGATGCCGTCATCAAATTTTCGGACGCGATGATACTGGCGTTGGTCTTCCCAAATATGATTGGATTACTGTTCTTATTTCCAAAAGTGAGGAAGGAATTAAAACACTACATGGCGGTCATTAAAAAAGGGCCATCAACACCTACCTAGGGTTAAATGTTATCCCACACTTTCCAAAAAGAATCAGAAGGAATTGATGAAATGATCCAACCCTCCCCGATGGACCCTTCTTGAATTGTGGAATCCAAGCGAATTTTAGCTCCTTGGGACAAGCTCAACTATAGCGTACCTTTCTTATGACCCGCAAAGCTTCCTTCAAGGAAAGATATACCTGCCTGTCATACTTTTTTAGTACCGAACGCGCTTTTTTCATATGATCCAAGGCCTCATCAAACCCATTGACATAACAGATAAGGTAGGCATCGGGCAAGTAGCCCATATCTTGCTTTTCTGTCTTGTTCAATGGAATTCCCTTTGTAAGCTTTTCAATAAGTTTGGCATTGGCATTGAAAATATGGTGTAGTAATTTTTTGTCATATTGTGGCGGTTCAAACACCAAATCAGTTTTGATCCCATAGGTCCCATTGTCCAAAAAAGTAATGTTCACCTTTTCCAAGGGATAGTACTTTTGGTTTTCGCCCAATCCCAACTGCACATATTCCAGGGTACTAAAAACATCCTCATCATAGGAAATGGAAATCTCATCCAATGCGGAATAAAACAATTTTACCTGTTCATTGATTAGTTCAATATCTACCCTTGAATAGTAAATAGTGTCCTTTACCTTTTTTTCCTTACCGGCCCAACAGACCACAAACTGTTCCTTAAACACCTTGTAATTGCTGGTAAGATCCTTATGCCTATGGTTGATGAAATCGATGACACCGTCCAGGGTAAGTTCAATATTATTTCGGGCGTGTTGTTCAATGGTCTCCACCACTCCTGAATTGATATCCTTTAAGGCAATGTCAAAGGCTTTGGGCATA
>JBFOLQ010000162.1:0-2907 GCA_040830145.1 Flavobacteriaceae bacterium
AGTCTTCATCCATGGGGTGGGAGAAGGGGTGTTACGGGAGGAACTTCAATACCTGTTCCGGAGATATGATAATGTAGAGTATTACGATGCTGATTACCAACAATACGGCCTGGGGGCCACGGAAGTGTATATTTTTCAAAACCCCTAACCGAGGTTCAACGGGCTTGCCCATACATCAATTGGTAGTGACCTCCCCAAAATTATTGATTCTTAGGTCTGTAATTCGGGTGTTGGAAGAAGTGAGCAGGGAAATTTCCAACAGTTCAATGGTATGGGTAAAGGTAGTGCCATCATCGGAGGAAGTGGTAATGCGTACGGTTCCGTTCACGGCCTCAATCTCATCCAGCACGGTTGGACTGGTTACGGGAATCTCACTACAGAAATAGGTATTGCTTACCGTGTCTGAGAACAGGCGATACGTGACTTGCGCCGTACCGGGGACCGCAAAGGTCAGGGAGCCGTCACTGACTTCATTCTTGATGGCATTGGCCGGTAGTTCCAAAATCAGGGCCTCATCCCCATTAATTTTGAAGAGAACATTGGCTCCCGTTACAGAAATCCCGTCACAGGATTGTGGGTCGCCCGATTCAAAATCAAGGGTCTCAATCTCAATGTTTCCATCATCACAGGCCAAGGCCATGACCGCCACCATCCAAAGGAGCATTTTTCGCATAGTTCAAAAGTAAACCATTTGCTTGTGAATCATAAAAACCTTTTGGGAATAATTAACGTGTTTTTTTGGGAAAACGTTACATTTGGTCATTCAAATAAAAGGGTATCAAAATGGATAGAATTTATTTGGACAATGCGGCGACCACAAAGGTGAGGGAATCTGTATTGGCAAAAATGCAGGAAGCTTTGACGGAGTGTTATGGCAATCCTTCATCCACCCATAGCTTTGGACGTACCGCCAAAACGGCCATTGAGGGCGCCCGTAAGACAGTGGCGAAGTATATGAATGCCCATCCCTCTGAAATTATTTTCACATCTGGGGGCACTGAGGCCGATAATATGATCCTGCGTTGTGCCGTTCGCGATTTGGGGGTAGGGACCATAATTACCTCAAGGATTGAGCACCATGCCGTATTACATACCGTGGAGGAATTGGAGGCACATTGGGATACCAAGGTACACTATGTGGATTTGGATGGGGATGGCAACCCCGATTTGACCCATTTGGAGAGCCTTTTGAAACAGGATTCCTCCAAGAAACTGGTAAGCCTCATGCACGTGAACAATGAGTTGGGGAATAAGATAGATATTGCCAAAGTTGGGGAGATCAGTAAGGAACACGGGGCTTTCTTCCATTCAGATACGGTACAGTCCGTGGGCCATTACCCTTGGGATGTACAACAGGTAAATATTGATTTTTTGACTGCTGCGGCCCATAAGTTCCATGGTCCCAAGGGAGTGGGTTTTGCCTATATAAAAAGAAAGACCGCCTTAAAGCCCATGATAGCGGGAGGTTCCCAGGAAAGGGGCTACCGGGCCGGTACAGAGGCCTTCCACAACATTGTAGGGATGGAAGAGGCCATGGTGGCCGCCTATGATAATATGGAGGCCGAAATGGCGTATGTTAAGGGATTAAAGGCCCATTTTATACAATCCTTAAAAAAAGAGATTCCCAACGTAAGGTTTAACGGCCATTCAGGGGACATGGACAAGAGCACCTATTCCTTGGTAAATGTGCGCTTGCCCATACCAAAGGAGAAAGCCTTGATGCTACTGTTCCATTTGGATTTAAAGGGTATTGCCTGTTCCAAGGGGAGTGCCTGTCAATCCGGAAGCAATATGGGGTCACACGTACTTTCACAGATTTTGGATGGGGAAGAGCTCGAGAAACCCTCCTTGCGGTTCTCATTCTCTATTTTCAATACCGTGGACGAACTGGACCGTACCATTGCCATACTGAAGGAATTTATAAATAGCTAACGCTTCTTTTTCCGGGTCATCTTTCGGTCTTTCTCGTAGGGAAATTTCCGAGTGGCCAACTTCATCATTCGGTCGATAAGATCTGTCGTGTTCTTACCTGTTTTTTTGTTGATTTGCTTTTCGTATTTCCAAAGCAGCTTCCCCGTATTTCCATCACTGATCTTGATACCGATTCGACCGTATTTGGAATTCCCCAGAAAATAATCCATAAGACTGAAATCGGTCGGGATTCCCTTTGACAAAAGAACATTGAGCCATAGATTACCGCTGATGATACCGTCTACCCCCAGCAGTTCACTGAGCTCTTTCACCGTATACACATCCATATTTGCATAGGTAATGTTATGCTTGGCCAAAATGGCGTTGGTATTTTTGGTATTCTGAAAATCAACCGAAAACTTTTTCCGTTTCTTTCGCTTTGAGAAATAGGTCTCAAGGGCATCCTGTACGGCATACCCCTCTTTTTCCTGTAATCGGGTCAATTCATCTCGGTTGACATTCTTCAAGTCCAAATGGGTAATAAAAGGAAGTATGGCCAGTACTTTATGGTCACTTGCCAGTGCATTGAAACGGGGACTCTCATAAATGTTCTTTTGTGCCAAGATCCCACAAATGGGGAGCAGTAGCAAAATGGAAACCAGATTTCTCACGCGCATTGTCTTTTCTTGGACAATATGGACCCATTTAAGATGGAGGCCATATGTCGGTAAATCAGTTTTGGTGTTCTTGTTAAAGATGGTGCCCACAGATGAGAATGTTTTTCCGTTATTTCCTATAAAAAAGACTGGTAAATACCGTTTGGTTGCCTACATTGTCAGTCACGGTTACCTCAAGTTCACATTGGGTCTGGTCCGCGATGCGATCATCAAAATTATAGGTCAGGGTTTTGGTCTTGGGTTCATACTCCATAAGTACCCATTTTCCATTCAACGTGGCCGAATAGGTATCAATGCCACTGAGATCGTCCGCGATTCG
>JBFOLQ010000163.1:0-4115 GCA_040830145.1 Flavobacteriaceae bacterium
CACCAAATTAGGTTAAGCCTTATCAACATCAACAATGATTTGGACTATCGGGAGTCAAATCTTGCCAACAGTAGAATACTGGGCAGTGATCTAGCCCAAAAAAACCTATCTATTGGGGGAAGTCTCAAAAGCAAATGGAACCCTGTCTTTTCCACGCATTTGCATGCCTATCATACAAAGTACGACCTTACCTCCAGGAGTATCTACGAAAGTAGTGGCCAGACCCTAGAGCAAAAAAACCTTGTTGATGAAAATGCCCTTAAGGTGCATACATTTTGGAATGTGGGCACTCCCTTCCTCTGGGAAAACGGATACCAGTTTACAGAAACCAGTATCACCAACCAGACTTCCGTATCCCAGCCTCCTTTTGAGAGCATGGCCAAAGGTGTTGTACAATCCCATGCCCTGTACTCACAGTTAAGATATCAATCCCCCAACAAAAGGCTATTGGCACAAACGGGAATGCGGCTCAACTATTATAAGAACAGGGATTCATTGGCGACTTTTGACAAATTTTTGGCCGAACCCAGATTAAACCTATCGTACGAAATTGTGAAGGATTTGACAGTTGAGGCATTGGGAGAGTTTAAGAGTCAGGCAACACATCAAATTGTTGACCTTGAACAAAACTTTCTTGGGGTTGAAAAAAGGCGCTGGATTCTCTCCAATGAGAAAGATCTACCCATCATTACAAGTAAACAGGGCTCGTTGGGAATCAGTTATGATCACAATAAATTGTATACGGGACTCACTGGTTTCTACAAAAAGGTAAACGGCGTAAGCATAAGCACGCAGGGTTTTGAAAATGAATATCAGTTCAATGGGGAAATAGGTGAGTACGATGTACGGGGAGTGGAAGTACTGCTCAATGCCAAAACTGAAATTACCAGTGCCTGGCTTAGCTATACGTACAATGAGAACACCTATGAATACGACGCCTTGGACCCCAATAGGTTCCCCAACAATTTTGACGTTCGGCACGATGTTACCTTTGGGGGCATCGTTACCATGGATTCGTTCAAGTTGGCCTTTGGCATCAATTACAGAACGGGAAAGCCCTATACGCAACCGGATGGGGAAAGTCCTTTGAACACTTCCCTTTTTCCAACCCGAATCAACTACCAACCCCCCAATAGTAGTAGACTTCCCGAATATTTTAGAGCTGATGCCTCCGCTCTTTATGATTTTAAGCTTTCCGATGGAATTAATGCCAAAGTTGGGCTTTCGGTCTTGAATTTTACCAATCGAAAAAACATCTTGGACACCTATTACCGACTCACGGACGACAACCAGATTGAGACCATTGAGACCGTATCATTGGGACTAACCCCAAATTTTAGCTTTAGGGTAGGATTTTGACATGGTGAACTCGTCTTGAGTTTTGGAATTCAATCCCTTTTGATTCATTCCCGCTCCAAAATGGACCTGAAATTGAGCATCCGGGAAATGAGGTAATGTAATTGGGGATATTTTTCTGCAAACGCCCCATGGTTTTCCATATACCCCTCAATGGCCACTGAAAAAAATTCCATAAGGTTCGTTTGCCCATATTCCCTAAAAAAATCATCTGTCTTCAGCTTTTCCTTGAAAGTCCCATCCTCGAACAGTACCTTTATTTTTCGCAGGCCCACCCTAAACCTTCTGGCCTCCCAGCTATTTGCCCGCATCATTTCAACACATAGGGAATGGGCAAATTCGTGGTACGCCAAGTTAAGGTTATCATGGGGTTCCCTAAATCCCATCACTAATCTATCCACTGAAAAAACAATAGTCTTTGAACCGGGATGGTATTCACCCCAATGATCAGACTGGGTCAGGGAGGAATAATATTTTTCGGGTCTCAGGATAATTTGAAAGAGGGAACGCCACATACGATAATCCCTTAGTCCCAAGGTCAAAAAAGAAGCAGTGGCCGCCAAGATAAGCTCCCATTTTTTGGACTCTTCAATTTCCACCTTGTACTTGAATTTCTTATGGGCCAGAAACCAACCTATGCGACCATACCATTTTTCCCTGTTCTTCTCTGACAATTGCCTGGAAATGGGAAATACATACCACAATAGGCGCTTTTCCGCCTGGGTCAGTAAAACATTCCTCGCGAACGGATTGAATTGAAATAGACCAAAGGCGTAATAAATGAGATACAATAGATACCCAAGGAGATAGAGCAATAATACAATGCCAATGGTCTTAGGGACATCCATCAAAATAGGCTTACATCCGTTCAGGCATCATGATGCCCAACAATGCCATGGCTGATTTAATGATCTCACCCACTTTTCTTGAGAGCACTACCCGAAACCGTCTCGATTCCGTATTGGGTTCCCCCAAAATGGAAACTTGCTGATAAAATGAATTGAATTCCTTGACCAGGTCATAAACATAATTGGCAACTAAGGCCGGACTATAGTTTTCGGCAGCCAAACGTATAGTTCCAGGATATACCATGACCTTTTTCACAAGTTCCTTTTCCTTGGCGCCAAGCCCTAAATCCCCTCTACCTGTCAATCCCTTGTCATCCCCCATCTCCCCAGCCTTTCTTAGAATGGATTGGATCCGCGCGTAGGTATACTGAATGAAGGGACCTGTATTGCCTTGAAAATCGACGGACTCCTCTGGATTGAACATAATGCGCTTCTTGGGATCTACCTTAAGGATATAATACTTTAGGGCCCCCAAACCTATAATGCGATAGAGTTCTTCCCTTTCAGTTTCCGAATACCCATCCAATTTGCCCAATTCCTCTGAAATACCTTGGGCCGTACGGGTCATTTCAACCATCAGGTCGTCGGCATCCACCACAGTACCCTCCCTGCTCTTCATTTTTCCACTGGGCAAATCCACCATACCGTAGCTTAAATGATACAGTTTTTCCGCCCAGGAATAGCCCAACTTTTTCAGGATTAGAAAAAGCACCTTAAAATGATAGTCTTGCTCATTCCCCACGGTGTATACCATTCCACTGATATCTGGGTGGTCCTTTACCCGTTGTATGGCCGTACCGATGTCTTGGGTCATATATACCGCGGTACCATCTGCTCGTAGGACAATTTTTTCATCAAGTCCCTCATCGGTCAAATCAATCCAGACACTTCCATCCGCCTTCTTGAAAAACACACCTTTTTCCAGTCCATCGGCTACAACATCCTTCCCCAACAGATAGGTATCACTCTCATAATAGAGTGAGTCAAAATCAACCCCTAGGTTCTTGTACGTCTCATTGAATCCATCGTATACCCAGCCGTTCATCTGTTTCCATAGGGCCACGGTAGCAGCATCACCTGCTTCCCATTTTCTGAGCATTTCCTGGGCCTCACACAAAATAGGGGTCTCCTTACCGGCCTTTTCCCTATCCGTACCGGCCGCCACCATTTCGGCGATTTGTTGTTTATGGACCCTATCAAATGCCACATAGTATTTCCCTACCAAATGATCCCCCTTCATTCCCGATGATTGGGGTGTTTCGCCCTCCCCAAACCTTTGCCAGGCCACCATGCTCTTGCAGATATGGATCCCACGGTCATTGATAATTTGGGTCTTATACACCTTATGGCCAGCGGCCTTCAGGATTTCAGATACGGAATACCCCAATAGGTTATTTCGTATGTGGCCCAAATGCAGGGGCTTATTGGTATTTGGAGAGGAATACTCAACCATTATGGCCCCAGAATCCGTTGCTTGGGCATGGCCATAATCAGTATCCCCCAATATGTCCTTAAAAAAATTTAGATAATAGGTATCATGAATGATGAGGTTCAAAAACCCCTTGACCACATTAAAGTGGGATACCTCGGAAACCTTATCCACTAAAAAAGTGCCAATCGTATCACCAATCTCCACCGGATTGCCCTTAATATAGCGCAGCATAGGAAAGATCACTAAGGTAATATCTCCCTCAAAGTCCTTCCGAGTGGGTTGAAATTCCACGGACGGGACATCAACCCCATAAAGTACCTTTACAGCCTCCTTGACTTGTTTTTCAAGAATATCCTGAATACCCATCTTCAATATATATAAGCCGCAAAACTACATTTTTTTGGGAGCTTTTGTCCTAGCGATTGTCCAGGAATTTATCCATACGCTCCTTTTGGCGAAATTTCGTCGCCTCCCTTTCC
>JBFOLQ010000164.1:0-2646 GCA_040830145.1 Flavobacteriaceae bacterium
ATGGTCTCCAAACACGTATAAAGGGTTTGGTAAGCCGAAATCTTATCCTGCTGGTAATCGCCTTTCCAAAAGCGTCTTCGGCACAAACGCACGTACCAATTACTCAAATTCTCCTGCACAAAATAGGATATGGCCCGTGCAGCCCTGGTTGCCTCATAATCGGCATAGGCTTCATCAACCACTTTGATGAGGGAATGAAGTTCTGATAAAATCCACTGATCGATTTCCGGTCTTTCAGTAAGGGGCACATTTTCCTCGGAATAGGTAAACCCATCAATATTTGCATAGAGCGCAAAGAAGGAGTACGTATTATAAAGGGTGCCGAAGAATTTTCGCTTGACCTCAACAATACCTTCCTCATCAAACTTTAGATTATCCCAAGGATTGGCATTTGAAATCATGTACCAACGGGTAGCATCGGGGCCATGGGCATCCATAATCTCAAAGGGATCCACGGCATTGCCCAAGCGTTTAGACATTTTTTTTCCGTCCTTGTCAAGCACCAATCCATTTGAAACCACACTCTTATACGCCACTGAATCAAATACCATGGTAGCAATGGCATGTAGGGTGTAAAACCATCCCCGGGTCTGATCTACCCCTTCAGCTATAAAATCGGCAGGGAAGGCCCCTTCCAACTCACCCTCCGGGAGTGGATCTGTAACCTTCCATTCTTTCTTCCTAAGGGCACCATAAGGTAATTCAAAGGGATAATGCCACTGTGCATAGGGCATGGAGCCACTGTCAAACCACACATCGATAAGGTCACTTTCCCGTCTCATGGGTTTTCCTGAAGCTGAGACCAATACGATTTGATCTACAATGTTTTTATGCAGGTCTATTTTGTCGTAGTTCTCCTCACTCATATCCCCTACGACAAAATCAGCAAAAATATCCTGCCCCATAAATCCAGCCTCCACGGCCTTGGCCATTTCTTTCTTCAGTTCCTCCACAGAACCAATGATCACCTCTTCATTACCGTCCTCTGTACGCCAAATGGGGAGGGGTATGCCCCAATACCGGGATCGTGAAAGGTTCCAATCATTGGCATTGGCCAGCCAATTTCCAAAACGACCCTCTCCTGTGGCCTTGGGTTTCCAATTGATGGTCTGATTGAGTTTGTACATACGGTCCTTGACCTCTGTGGCTCTAATAAACCACGAGTCCAAAGGATAATATAAAATAGGTTTGTCCGTACGCCAGCAATTAGGGTAGCTGTGCTTGTATTTTTCTACTTTAAAGGCTTTGTTTTCCTCTTTTAGCTTGATGGCCAACTCCACATCGACCGACCTCTCAGGGGCCTTTCCATCCTCGTAGTATTCATTCTTGACATACTTCCCTGCCAGCTCGCCCATCTCAGGTCTAAACCTGCCCTGCAAATCCACCAAGGGTACGGCATTCGTATTTTCATCCAACACCAACATAGGAGGAATCTCCGGTACGGCCTGTTTGGCCACCAAGGCATCATCAGCACCAAAAGTAGGTGCGGTATGCACTATTCCAGTGCCATCCTCAGTGGTCACAAAATCCCCAGAAATGACCCTAAAGGCATTTTCCGCATTTTCATACGGCAATGCATAGTTGAGCAATTGCTCATACCGAATGCCCACCAAGTCCTTGCCCAAGAACTCCTTGACCACAAAAAATGGAATCTTTTTACCCCCTGATTGATAGGTCATTAAATCTGTCTTGGCCTCTACTTCCGTGTATTTTCCCGAAAATTGCTTTGCCACCAGGTTCTTGGCCAATATCACGTTCATGGGCGCAAAGGTGTATTGGTTATACGTTTCCACCAATACATATTCAATTTTGGGTCCAACGGTCAATGCGGTATTGGAAGGTAGGGTCCATGGTGTGGTCGTCCAGGCCAGAAAATAAATGGTCCCCTCATTCGTGAGGAAATCCGGTAATGTTTCCTCCACAGCCTTAAATTGGGCCACTACGGTAGTATCCGTCACATCTTGGTACGTGCCCGGTTGGTTGAGCTCATGTGAGCTAAGGCCCGTGCCTGCCTTGGGGGAATAGGGTTGTATGGTGTATCCTTTATATAGCAGTCTTTTGTCATAAATTTGTTTCAAAAGCCACCAGACAGACTCCATATACTTGGACTTATAGGTAATATAGGGGTCGTCCATATCTACCCAATATCCAACACGCCTGGTCATATCGTTCCATACCCCTGTGTACTTCATCACCGCTTTTTTGCATGCGGCGTTGTACGCTTCCACAGAAATTTTTTTTCCTATATCCTCCTTGGTGATACCGAGTTCCTTTTCCACTCCCAACTCAATGGGCAATCCGTGGGTGTCCCAGCCCGCCTTTCGCTTCACTTGATACCCTTTCATGGTCCTATACCTAGGAAAGATATCCTTGATGGTCCGTGCCATTACATGGTGAATGCCAGGCATGCCGTTGGCTGAGGGCGGTCCTTCATAAAACACGAAACTGGGAGCCCCCTTACGGGAGGTCACACTCTTTTCAAAGACACGCATTTCCTCCCAGCGATCCAACACGCCATTGGCCACTTTTGGCAAGTCTAAATGCTCATATCCGGCAAACTTCATCAATGCCTGTTTTAGGGTTATATATAAGAGGGCTGCAAAATTATGAATTTTAATGTGATTGGGGCAGATTAGGGGAAAAATG
>JBFOLQ010000165.1:0-2004 GCA_040830145.1 Flavobacteriaceae bacterium
AAAATGTAACTGTTTTTATGGACGTAGTGCGATTTGAGAAAAAAAAGTACAGCAAAGACCAAGGCACAAAAAGAGGTGGACCAGACCACCCAGGATTGGTATTGCGAAGAGTGGACCACCAAGAATTACTCGAAGATTAAACACCATAACCTGAATGGATTCCATGGAACATACCTAGAGAGCGAAACCCATAATCAACCCTTAAATCAAAAAAATGTCAAAGAGAGCACTAGTCATAGGCATCAACCATTATCAACATTTCAACTCCCTTAGTGGATGTGTCAACGATGCGCAAAACGTAAAGAACGTACTGGAACTACATGCAAATACCGATAAGGACCGAAATTTTGAAGTTGAGCTTCTGGTAACCGAACCAGATCAGGGTCTATCAAAGAATTTTATCAAAGATCGGATCGAAACCCTTTTTCAACACAAAAGGGATATGTCCATTCTCTATTTTTCGGGCCACGGATATGTTGAAAACACAGGGGGCTATTTGATTACCTCAGAATGTCGGAGGGGGGATAATGGGCTTTCCATGAACGATATTTTGGTGATGGCCAATGCCTCTCCGGCCCAAAATAGAATCATCATCCTGGATTGCTGCCACGCCGGTAGTTTTGGTCAGAACACCTTACATCAAAACAATGTCTCCGTAAGTGAGGGAGTCACCATATTGGCTGCTTCGGCCGCAGACCAGTACTCCATAGAAAGAGGAGGGGCCGGTGTGTTCACCAGCCTTTTCATCCATGCCATGGAAGGCGGGGCGGCCAGTATCTTAGGAGAAATCACCGCCGGGAACATCTATAGTTACATAGATAAAGCCATGGGAGAGACCGAACAACGGCCCCTATTTATCACCAATGTAAGAAGATATACCCCACTTCGGAAAATTGCGTCCCAGATAACCCTGGAACAGCTTCGGCAAATCACTGCACTGTTTCACGAAGGACCTGAGCAACCATTTGAGCTAGACGAAACCTTTGAACCCGAAAGCGGAAAAGCCATTCCGGAAAATGTACAAAAGTTCGAGGTGCTCCAAAAATACAACAGGGTCAACCTGGTCGTGCCCGTAGGGGCTTCAAAACCCCATATGTACCACGCCGCCATGGAGGAAAAACACTGTGAGCTGACCCCACAGGGAAAATCGTATTGGGTCATGGTCAAAAATGGGGTCATATGAAAAAAAAGTACAAATACGATATCGCCATATCCTTCACCGCTGCCGATAGGGACATTGCCCTTTGCATCTACTTGGCCCTTCAACTGTATCGAAAATCAGCCAACGGATATTACTATCCGGAAAAACAAGGGGACATGATCGGGAAGGAATTGCACAAAGGCTTGGCCAACATTTTTAGGGATGAGGCCAAATATGTGGTCTTAATTGTGTCAAAGGACTATGTCAATAAGGACAACCTCGCCGTACAGACTGAAATCAATGCCTTTATGGAACGTTATCGGGAGCAATTGCCCGAGACTTATCTCATCCCCATACAGGTAGATGACACCCCTATGGAGCAGGTGCATCCTGATCTAAGGGACATCACCTATGCCTCATGGGACCATAACCCGAAGGCCCTACTAAAGATTATTGAAGATGATTTTATACAAGGGGATCATCGCACAAATGACCGCCGCGGGAAAAAGAGAACATTCAAGAACAATATCAAGGCCTCTACCTCTGTACAGATTATACAAGGGGATGGTACTACCCACATAACCAACAAACCTTGAACATGGAGGCCTTTGACGAAAAAGACACGTTTGAAAATCCCGAGGATACCCAATCGGTCAATTTGGAAGACCCATCCAATGGCGCTGACCAAACGGATATGGATTTTGAGGAACCCGATGGGTCCCATGCCCATGACAGCAAAATAAATAACGTTTGGGCCAACCAGGCCATATTGGTGGAAGGTGATGGGGACACCTACATTGCCAACGAGAGACTCCATGGCCTACCAAAACCACTATCGCTTGAACAGGGGGAAATACAGTTTG
>JBFOLQ010000166.1:0-4410 GCA_040830145.1 Flavobacteriaceae bacterium
AACCGGAGTCTTTATTTTTTGGCCAGGGGAAAAAAGAGGGTTAAAGGGTTTCCTTGTACCACGATCAGGACATGGTAAGCGATTGTTTTTTAGGGATGTGCATGCCATTATTGGTTTTTGGATTTCCGGCTTGCTCTTGATGGTGCTGGCCGGAGCTTTTCCATGGACGGACATCGTGGGCGATAACTTCAAATGGGTACAACAAGTGCCACATACCGGGTATCCCAAGACTTGGTTTGGCATTGGAATTGAATCCAAGCCGTCAAACACAATGATTTCTTTGGATGAAATTGTTGAAAAGACCAAAAAATTGGAACTCCCCGGTGAAATATCCATTTCATTTCCCAAGGGAAAAAATGGCGTGTTCAGTGTAGGGAACACCTATCACCCAGATTTGAGCGAACAGAGGAAATACCATTTCGATCGCTTTACCGGTGAGCTATTATTACAGCAAAATTGGTCAGATGTAGGTGTTTTGATGCGTGGTAGAATGTGGGTCATGGCTTTTCATCAAGGGCAATTTGGACCTTGGAACTGGTATTTAATGCTTTTTATAGCCGTATTGTTGACTTTGGTGAGCATCTCTGCAATCTGCTCTTATCTACTTCGTAAAAAGAAGGAAGGCTGGGGCGTTCCAAAAACTCCAAAAAAATTCAAGGTGGACAACACCGTCATTTCAATACTAGTTGTTTTGGGAGTGCTACTGCCCCTGTTTGGGCTAAGTTTATTACTCATTACGGCCGGTACTTTAATTGTAGATAAACGGAAAAGCACCTTGAAGCCCCACATAAAGGGCAATTAACAGTAGGCGCAGCGTATTTGTTGGTACAAAGCCCTTCTTTCATAAGTAGAAAGAAGGGCTTTTTTTATGCTGCATTGCGAATCTTGTTGTTAATCTCCATAAAGCCCCCCTATGGTGGCACGTATCTTGTTAAATTCCCGATCTCCCAAACGCTGTTGGTTGGCCGATGTTGAAAAGCGAAGCTTGTTCAGCTTATCCGATGAAACTTGAATGGAGAGCGCCTTTGAAGCTATGTGCTGAACCACCTCTTGGGGATTCTCGCAAAAATATTCATAGGACACCCTAAAATAACGGTTTGGATCTACCTTGGCCCTACCTTCGGCCAAGACGCTGTCCACCCTATGGACTTGATTGCATATATCCTCAATATATCCCAATGGGTGGTTTTGATCACTCGTTTCCGTACTTAAAAGTCCCCAACCTATTTTTTCGCTCCCTTGTACTTCCCGCCGTGAATGAATAAGCGATTGTGCCACATATATGGGATTTCTATGTATCTCTACAAAAAAGACATTTTCAAAAATGGAGGCCAATATAGGGGCACAAAGGGAATTTCGATTGTTCTTGTTCAAAAAGGGTTTTCCGGAGATATCCCGCCACCCATGGAAAAATTGTTGCATGTTGGTTTTGACCTCCCCATCCAGTTCTTCCCCAAAATGATTTCGGTCCTCCCCCAACCATTGGTTCCAAATAGAAAAAGCATCACTTGGGCCATTAAACCCGGACACGCTGCCATAATAGCTTTTGTAATCAGAGATATACTTCGCAAAAAAGGGTCTAAAAAGTTTTAGGGCAGCCAGGGAAGAACGGGGAAACGCCGCGTGAAAATTGGTAATATAACTAACCGGCAAATACTCCGCCAAGACTTGGTACAGTAATGTGGTTCCACATCGTGAACCTCCTAAAACCAATATGATGGGCTTGGATGAATTCCCTGCTTTTTTTTGTAAGCGTCGATGATAGCCCCGTAGTATAACATCGATGGGGCGCATACAAAGCCCCACCAATTCCCTAACCAACACAAAATGTGCTATTTTATTTCCGGATAACAGCATCCGTTTAAATAGGCCTATGGGGTCTTTAAAGTTTGAATAGCTCATTTAGAGATTGTGGTTTAACCTAAATTATTTTTAACATCATCTTACATTCATCCTGAACCTATAGCGTTCAAAAACAGTAGCACTTTATGGCCACCATGGCCTGAAAATCGTATCACGGTGTGGTGACCACGCTTCCACATGTCAGCATTGCATCTCCAAAATATGGGTTCCGGATTTCCTTTTCTCTACTAAGCCACAGGGCTCCCTTATTGTTATTGGCCATGGGGCACCGTTGGACAAAAAGGGTGTTGGGCAATACCTTTTCACTACGGGCCATAGCCACCATGTTTTCATTTAACATCACAAAGTGGGCACGCTGATCTCCCAAGTTTTCCTCCGTTGCCATGGATTTCAACATTTCCATACTGTTATTCAAATGTGTTTTTTGCCCATCCTCCAAAAGAGAAAGCTTCATTTTTTTCAATTCGTCAAAAGTTTCTTGGGCATACATAGCTGCTTGCCGTGCATCACTGACAACCAGGGCATCCTTTAATTTCATATATGCCGTCAATACCGTTTCGAATTCCGGTCTGAACGTCTTTGGAAACGCCATCCCCATTTTTTTCATAGGTCCTTTTGAATCAGGAGCCATGCCCCCTTCCATATGTCCCTCATGCCCGGTCATTGTCCTACCCCCCGATTTGTTCATCATGCTTTTCTTGCCCTGCAATTGCGCAGCGGCATCTACGGTAAACGTACCATGGGTCACAATCTCCTCCCCACTGCGAAGACCGGAAGTAATTTCTATTGACTCTCCGTTTCTTACTCCCAATTGTACTTCGCGCATTTCAAAAACAGGCTCATCCGGTTTCACTTTTACATAGACCAGTGAACGTTCCCCTGTCCACATGACCGCCGAGGAGGGCACCAACAGTGGCCCTTCTCCGTGGGAGGTATTGGTTTCCGCCTCAACGACACCTGCTACAAACATGCCGGGCTTAAAAAGGCCTTCTCGATTGTCCAAGGTAGCCCGTACGGTCACCGTTCTGGTGGCTTGATTCAATACGGGGTCAATAAATGTTATCCTGCCAGCAAATACGTTGTTGGGATAGGCATTAGTGGTAATGGTGATGTGTTGTCCCTTCCCAAACAAGGACAATTGGCTTTCATAGGCATCAAACTCTGCCCACACCGTGTTCAAGTCACTCACTTTGACAATGGGCTGCCCTTTTTTCACATAGTCGCCTTGGGCTCCCATCACCTGTGAAACCGTACCCGATACGGTTGCATATACGGGAAAGTTTTCCGTAACCTCACCACGATTTTCAATACTGTTGATTTGTTTTTCAGAAAGTTTCCATAACCTCAACTTATTGCGGACCGCCCGATACAATTGTGGCTGCGATTCCTGTAAGGATACTGCCGTCAATAACTCTTGCTGGGCGGCTATCAGTTCGGGGGAATAGATAGTGGCCAATAGCTGTCCCTTTCGTACATCTTGTCCTTCGTGGTTCACGTTCAATTGCTCAATCCTTCCATCGAAATAGCTGGCTTGTACGGCCATCGCTTCTACGTTGACCGCAATCTTACCCGATACGGAAAAAGTATTGTTGCCCCCTTCTTGGACATTTCCCACAACAGTGGTCTGTACGTTGGCCAATGCCAGGGCATTATCGGTCATTTTAAATTGTTCGGGCGTTAAGCCATCGACCGTGGTTTTGGCGGGAATCAAATCCATTCCACAAATAGGGCAATCACCGGGTTCAGATTGCATTATTTGGGGGTGCATGGAACAGGTCCATAGTTGGTCCTTGGTTTCCAATGCGTGGTCGTGTGTGGTCGTTTGGTCACTGCTGTCCGTGCCCGATGTGCCAAAGAGCAGGTATCCCAGTCCCAATCCTACTATAGCGGCAATCGCCATATAAATACCATTCTTCATCTGTTTATTTTTATACGTTTTCTAAATTTGATCAAGGAGGGAGAGCTGATGTACCACAGTACAAATCCGCTTAAAACGGTCATCAATCCCAACAGGGAAAAAGCCCTCAGGACGGTGGTGTTGAAATCATCCCGCCCCTCATAATCCATGGTATGGGTCATCCATAGAAAATCAAAAATGCGCCAATCTCGATGGCGAACTGTTTGGAACTTTCCATCTATGGCCGATACATAGGCCTTTACGTTTTCATCCGTTGCATAGGTAATGACATAGGCAGGCAAAAGCCGCTCTCGGTATTCATGGTGTTTTCCCGCCTTTTCCATGAAGGAAACATTGGAAATCTCCAACCCTTCCCTCATATGGTTACCAGCAACATAAAGGGCTTCTTCCTTGGTAATGGAGGGCTTGGGCGTTCCATCCACGGCATTGAACAACTGGTTCCCATTGATCCAATAGTAAGGCACACCATTGATGTCCCTGATTTCAATTGATCTGACCCCTTCCTTGACGTGTAATTCGGATGGAGCCATTACATCCAAAAATGCCTTGGGCCGGTATTCCATGTTCTTGAAGTGGTCACCATGGATGTCATCAATATTGGTCCAACTAAAGTACAGACCACTAATGGT
>JBFOLQ010000167.1:0-4778 GCA_040830145.1 Flavobacteriaceae bacterium
ACCTCAGCCTCAACCGAAAATTGCTGTACCCGTTGCCCCAATGGTATATATTCCTGGAGCAATACCCGATTGATTTCCGTTGGGGCGTCAAATTTCAAGGTAAGGGATGCCTTGGTAATGCTATCATCCGTGGCCCAATAAGTATCCCCTTCGCCATCTGTGATCATTTCCGCTCCAAACTTTCTGTGTCCTCCCCTTATATTGGTAGCCTGTACCTTTTGGCCCTTGGCCAATTCCATGGAAAAGTCGATATCGAGCTGTTCACGAAGGGCCATCAATTGTTCCACATCCCTTTCATGCACCAATCCCCTGTGGTCCACGGGCAAATTCAACAATAGGGAGGCGTTGCGCCCAACGGATTGATAGTAAATGTCCAATAAATGGGGCAATGATTTCACTTGATGATCCTCGCCACGGTGGTAATACCATCCCGGACGAATGGACACATCAGCCTCAGCTGGCAACCAATGGGTTCCATCTTCATGGCCCGACCGCAACTGGATATACTTGGGCCAGCCGGGATAGATGCTGTCCCGTTTCATGATGCTCCAATTGGTCTCGTTCGCCCAACCTTCCTCATTGCCCACCCAGCGTACATCGGGGCCACCATCCCCAAAAATACAGGCCATGGGCTGCAATTCGCGGACCAAGGCCGTCGTTTTCTCCCATTGGTAGTACGTCTTATTATCAATTTTACGGGTCTCGTTGGCTCCCCCATAGTACCCTGAGCCCCCATTGGCCCCATCAAACCACACTTCAAAGAGGTCTCCATAATTCGTTAAGAGTTCCCGAAGTTGTTCATGAAAAATCCCTACATATTCGGGTTTCCCGTAGTGTTCATTGTTACGGTCCCAAGGGGAGAGATATAATCCCATTTTAAGGCCAAATTCATCACAGGCCGCACGCAACTCCTTGACCACATCTCCCTGGCCGTTCTTCCACGGGGAATTTTTCACGGAATGTTCCGTGGTCTTTGTTGGCCATAGACAAAAGCCATCGTGGTGCTTGGCCGTTAGTATAATGCCCGTCATCCCAGCTTCCTTGGCCACACGGGCCCATTGACGACAATCCAATGCAGAGGGATTGAACAGCTCAGGCGATTCACCCCCCGTGCCCCACTCCATATCGGTAAATGTATTCATATTGAAGTGTACAAAGGCATAGTACTCCATATCATACCAAGCCAATTGTCTTTCACTTGGCAAAGGTCCCACAGCTTCTGGCGGGGAAACCTCTTTACAAGCCATGAACATCAATATACCGGCAAGACCTAAAAATTTATGCATTTTCCCTTTCTATTTTTGGTTTAAAGTGATTTCATCGGGATAGGCTACCTGCTGTCCCGTTCTTGAGAACGTAGGCATTTGGGCATCTACCTCCCGTAAATACTTTGACAGCTCTTGGGCCAACTCCTGAACCTTATCAGGGCGTTCGGCTACCAGATTGTTCAACTCCCCTATATCCTCCGCAATATTGAAAAGCTCAAGTTTCCCACTCTTGTGGTAATATATCAGTTTGTAATCTCCTTGGCGGATGGTACTTGTGCTACCGATTCCGGGACCAACCCCACCCCATTTATTGGGGTAATGCCAAACCAAGGCACGATCTTGGGGGCCTTTGTCATCCAACAAGGGCACAAAGCTTTCCCCATCCACCTTTTGTACCACTCCCACCGAATCAATCCCGGCCATTTCCAGGATGGATGGAAAAAAGTCCTCAATAATCAAATACTGGTCATTTTCACTTCCCGCATCCACCTTACCTGGCCACTTCAACAGCATGGGTTCCCGTATGCCCCCTTCGTACATGGACCCCTTACCACTGGCCAAGGGCTTGTTATGGGTATGGGGCTCCCCGCCCCGGGCATGGGCGCTCAACCCCCCATTGTCAGACATAAAAAGAATAATGGTATTGTCAGCTACTCCCTTTGCCTCCACAAAGTCCATGATATCCCCAAGGCTTTTATCCATACCCTCAATCATACTGGCGTACTTGGCTTCCTTTTCATCAAGGCCCGCTTCCAAATATTTTTGTATAAATCTGTCATCACCATATAAAGGGGTGTGTACGGCATAATGGGCCATATAGAGAAAGAAGGGGGCTTTCCCCACCACTGAATCCAGGGCCGAAAGGGCCTCTCGTGTAATGGCCTCTGACAAAAAGATGTCTTGCCCATGGTATTTTTCCAGTCCTGGAACGGCCCATACGGCCTTTCCTTCCTTCCCATTGCCGAAATTCTCAGTTCCCAAATAACTTTCGGGGGCCCCAGCGGCATGCCCTGCAATATTTACTTCAAATCCCAAGTTTAAGGGGTTTTCCCCTGGGGTACCAATAGCCCCGAAATGGGCCTTGCCGGAGTGAACGGTGAAATACCCGGCATCCTTGAGCAATTGGGGAAGTGGTATGGCATGTACCGTATTCTCAATGCCAGCTACGGGAGCGAGTCCGTTTACATTCCAATCCGGAAATGTGAGCTCATCATCCTTGGCATCGTTTGAGGCGTTCATACGCAATGTCCAATTGGTGACCCTATGCCTGGCAGCGTTCATTCCCGTGATAAGACTTACCCGTGTAGGGGAACATACGGGGGTGGCATAAGCTTGGGTAAATTTCATCCCTTGGGCCGCCAAACGCTCCATATTCGGGGTACGGTAACGCCTATTAAAAGGAGTTGGTTGTTTCCAAAACGGCACTGAAGTATCTTGCCAACCCATATCATCGACCATAAAAAGAACAATATTTGGCCGTTGTGTTTCCGCTTCGGTCACGATGCCCGATTTTGCATCCTTACAAGCTATTGAAATTGCGAATAGGGCCCCTACGAGTACCTTGCATGTTTTTAAATTATCCATACTTATAATTTTAAAGAAGGTCAGTTGATAGCTTCATACAGAACACCCAAAAACTGCCAAATCGAATATGTGTTTAACCGCCGATCTCCATAATTTTATTCGAGTTCAATGGGCCAATCATCCGTTCTAAAGGGCAATGCCGGTAATCCCTCCGAATTGAACAAATTAGGCTGGGGCCCGTTGGTAAATGCAAAGCGGACCGATACCGGATGCTTCACTTTATCTGAATATACCTCTACCTTATTCTTCTTGATTCGCGCCTTGGCAGGATAAAAGACCTGATCTTTTCCGGCCACCTCAAAATACGTCAATGCCTTATCTGAAGCCATAAGTCCGCCTCCCTTGTGATAAAAGTCGACAATGGCTTTTTTCCCCTTGACTTCAAAGGATTTGAATTCCGGTCCACTACATAGCAGGTCTTTTCCATAGGTCTTGGCCAAGGCCCAAAGTGCCAAACGCTTGCCTACATCCTGTTTGTTGGTGGGATGTATATCCCCAAGGTTACCTATATCCATGGTCACGGCCATTCCCGTCTTGGGAACCGTCTTTAGGGCGTGCCATTGTGCATCCCTGACCACTGCCACTTGGCGTTGTTCCGGGCCATCGTATTTAAAAGGGGCCAATTGTACAAAGAAGAAGGGGAATTCCTTGCCCCAAATGGTTCGCCATGTCTGTATCAACAATGGAAAACTTTGGTAATACGAATCTGCATTTGCGCGATTCGATTCGCCTTGGTACCATATAACCCCAGCCATGTCAATCTTACGAAGGGGATGGATCATTCCATTATATGCTTTCCCCGGAGCACTGGGTCGCCAAGGGTTCTCCGCTATCTTTTTAGATGCTTCCCAAAGTTCTTTATCCGCATATAGCACCTCCTTGGGAATCCATGTCTCAACGGGTGTCCCTCCCCAACTCGTGGCAATAAGCCCTATGGGGACATTCAGCTCTTTCTGCAGCCGTCGTCCAAAAAAGTAGGCTACCGAACTAAAGTCGGGCAACGTCTTAGGGGAGCAAGCTTGCCATTGCCCAAGTACATCCTCTTGGGGATGGTCAGACCAACGACGGGTCACCTTAAAAAACCGGATATTGGGATGATTGGCAGCCGCTATCTCCGCTTCTTTATTGTCAAGTCCCTGATTGGGAGTCCATTCCATATTTGACTGGCCCGAACAAATCCAGACCTCTCCAATCATTACGTCCCTGATAACGAGTGTCTCATGTCCCTTGATGGTCACGGTATAGGGCCCTCCCGCCAAGGGGGTAGGCAATGCCACTGTCCATTGGCCCTTATCGGCCTTGACCGTTATGGGCGTATTGTTCCAACTCCCTATTATTGTCAAGCTTTCGGAGGGAACCGTGGTCCACCCCCAAAGCCTTGCCTTTGACTGCTGTTGAAGCACCATCCCATCCGATAAGACCGAAGGGAGCCAAATTTTTGAAAAGGCGGCCATAGGGGTCAACATCCACAGCACAAGTAGACCTAACCTTATTTGTCTTGAGAAACTAGTGTCCTTCACACGTTTAAGTTTTAGTAATTAATTGATAACATATGACTTAAAGCCTTAAACTCGCTGCGTTGCTCAATTCGATTCAATAACCGTCCCATCTTCCCGATATAAATTTAACTTACCATCAAGCAAGACGGCCAAGACCGTCATATTTTTGTCCAAAACATAATCGGGCACCTTGATGTACGTAATGCCCGGATAATGGCTCCAATAAATCTTGCCCACCACCTGGTGTTGCAATTTGGTTCCCTGTCCTACGACCCAGATTCTATTGATTTTGTTCTTTAACCCACGAAGGACCACCTCACCCCCCGGATTTCCCTTTACGAACAGATATAGGATATTCCCCTTTTTGTTCAAGGTGGTAGGTCCATAGAAATGTTCCTTGGGAATGCCGGATCGGGTGCCATAAATG